>NZ_JHVL01000005.1 GCF_000620125.1 Clostridiisalibacter paucivorans DSM 22131
CTTTGTTTTTAGATTCTTTTGTGTGTGACCATTTCTTCGGTTATTAGTTCTTTTGTTTTTCTTATCTCCTTTGTCATATCCTAGTTCTATATCTAACTCAGCCTCAAGCATTTCCTGTAGAGCATCCTTAAACATTTCTTTAAGGAATGAATGGAGATCATCTGATGTTTTTAAATTTCCCCCTTTAATCATATCTCTTAAAACTTCTTTTGGTAATGTACTCATAACAAAACTCCTTTCTGGTTTAATTATTATTCTAATTATTGCCAGAAAGGAGTAATTTTTTTCACAAAAGCACACATTTTTTTACATTACCTCTAAAAATGCTGAAGATATAAAGGAATTATCAAACTTAGAAGGTGGTTGGGCACCTACTTGTGATTTTGGCGATTGTCCTAATGCACAGTGCTGTTTCAATATTTGTAAATGTATTGTAATAAATATCTGTGATTAAGTTATAAAAAATAAATATATTTATACTAGATTATTTTATACCTCGGATATTGATATCCGAGGTATTTTAAATATTGACAATTATAAGTTTTTCAAATATTCAACTTCTTTTGATGTCAAAAATCTCCATTCTCCTGTTTTCATCTTGTCTATATTCAAATCTCCTATTGCTACTCTTTTTAATTTTATAACTGGATGTCCTATTTTTCCACACATCTTTCTTACTTGTCTATTTTTTCCTTCATGAATAATTATTTTTACCTGAGAATTTTGTCTATAAGTTTCAATGATTTCTATATTTGCTTTTGATGTAACATAGTCTTCGATTTTCAAGCCATTTCTAAATTCATTTAGACTTTTATTATTAGGTATTCCTTTAATTTTAGCAATATATTCTTTATTTATTTCATGCTTAGGATGGGTCAATTTATATGTAAGGTTACCGTCATTAGTTAAAATTAATAGGCCTGAAGTGTCATAATCCAATCTTCCTACTGGATATATCCTTTCATCTATACTTCTAATGAGATCTATAACTGTTGGTCTATTAAACTGGTCTGAAACTGTTGTGACGTAGCCTTCTGGTTTATTAATGATAATATATACATTATTTTTTTCCATTCTAATTATCTTATTATCTAATATGACTACATCTTTATCAGGATCTACTTTTATACCTAATTCAGTGATAGTTTTACCATTAACCTTTACTCTACCTTCTAATATTATATTTTCAGATTTTCTTCTTGAAGCTACTCCACATTTAGCCATATATTTTTGAAGTCTCAACAGAAACACTCCTTTTTCATTTGCATACTACTAATTAAGATATATTAATATCATATGATTGTCAATCGATTTATATTTAGGAATCTCTAAGAGAAATAGTATAGTCCCTTAGGCCAATGACAAAGTTATAAAAATAGTTACTAATCTTAAAGAAAGTTAGTAGTTAACGGTTAGTAGTTATTAGTTCAATGAAGAAATCCATAGGATTTCTACCATCGACTACGAACTACTAACTACTAACTTATATATTTTTAAATCTTTTTATTGTATATATTGTATAACCCTAAATTACAGATTTTATTTTTGATTTCTTTACTTTCTATAATATACAATCCTTTTTCTTTCATTCTCTCAAAATACTTAGAACCAGCAAATGTATATCTATTCTTTATTCCATCTTCAGTACTTATCATTTCATTTCCAAAGGCTATTAAATCTCCAGTACATAATTCCCTTGGTAAGGTCAACAATTTTTTGCCCAATACATGTCTAATACTATTATGTCCAGCTAGCGAACCAGTAACGATTGCCTCTGTATGCCCTACAAAGAGTCCAGATTTTTCTCCTGCACAAAATAGATTTTTTATACCTGTTACCTTCATTGTATTAGTTCTAGGTGCAATAGATAGATATCTTATAGAGTTTCCTATGCCCCCAGAATAAGGGTCTTCAAACCTAGCATTTTCTAACCCTTTAATCTTTCTAAGCTTTTCTAAGGGATAAAAAGGAGTCATCAATTTTGCGTGTCCTGTATCCAGAAGGATTATATTTTTTGCAAATTCTTTTAATGCATATTGTTCACAAACCTTTAAGTTTAGTTTATCTATATTAATATCTTCTTCAGGTACTGGAAGAATAGCTACTCCTTTTTCATTTAATAAATTTCTTAACTCTTCACTTAAAGAGTCTTTATTTAATTTACATGAACCACTAAATGCACCATAGGTTCCATCTTTTCGTTTACCAACCAAATCTACTACTCCTGCCTTTTGACTTATACTAACTCTAGGACCAAAAGTAGGACACCTTAATATACACATAGAGCAACCATTTCCATATTTAGTGCAGTTGCCCATAGGGCCTGTAGAACCAGTGGTATCTATAAATACATCGCCTTCTATAGTATTACCATTATAAAGCACGATATTATTTATTTTATTGTTGTTAGTATCTACATCTACTATCCTAGCATTCAAAAAAATCTTTATTCCCATATCGGCCAAAAGTTTCCTTACTTTTGGCTCAATTTTAGTAACATCATATAGCCATGCGTGATCATGTCCAGGGAAATCTATATTTTTATGTCTACTACAACTGTCAGTTATATTGAATAATTCTTTTGATCCTAAATGTATTGATTCTTCAGCAGCAGTATATCTTCCATTATTTCTCATTATACCGCCAACATTACCAAGACCTAATAACATATCAGTTCTTTCAAAAATAGAAACTTGAGCCCCTGCCTTTTTAGCACTGATTGCAGCTGCGCATCCCGACCAACCACCTCCAACTACTATAACATTAATCAACAAAATCTCCCCCTTTTGTGTTAGCTTTACATGTCCTTATCTTATTACCTTTATCATCTTCAACTATACATGCTCCACAAATACCTTCTCCACAGCAAATTTTATTATTATTTGTATACAATATGGGAACATCAAGATTATATCGCTCTATAATATTTTTCATTTTTTCTTTGAAGCTATTAGAACCTCCTATAAAAATTAAATTAAGTTTTTCAATTTTATTTAGTATAGGAGATATAGATTTATCATAATTATCATAATCTAAGTGAAAAAATGCCACATCTTTATCATCTAAATATTTTTTCATAAAAATTTGTTTTACAATGCCGTTATCTACACCAATAACTATTCTATTATTTTTTTCAATAAGTCTTTGAGCCAGTAAAACAGAAGGCGCTTGAGAAATGCCTCGCACTAAAAACAAAGTAGTTCCTTGATACAGTTTTTTTATATTTTTAATACCTAAAATAGCATTACTAAAAGGACCTGTTAATATTAAATTGTTTTGAATTTTATCAATAGCTTTTGTCTTTATTCCTACAATTCTATATGCTATTTCAATTGTATTTTTTGAAGAATCTACGTGCATTACAGACATAGGAACATTAAAGCTGGAGTTGTCTTTAATATTTCTTATAAAAACATAGCTTCCAGGTTCCCTGATATCTTTAAACCTACTATTATATGCTTTTTGGGGAATTTTAATAGTTAAAATTTTAGTGTATTCATCCAAACTCTCTTTATTTATCAACTTACAAATATATTCTCCTCTTAGATTTTTAGCTTTTTCTCCATTCCACATATATTCATTGTATATACAAGTGCCCGTCCAATTACAATTGCAAAATTTATCACCTCTAATAAGTGAACATACTATACAATCGCCTGTTTCAGCTAAATAACAGGGGCAATAATCAGATCCAGCATCAATACAGTCCATTATTTTTTTTGACATCTGTCCCCCTCCTTTTCTATATATTATTAAGATATTAAAATAATATATATTTGTTACTAAGGAATAATAAAAAATTCCTCGATTTAATTAATCGGGGAATTATATAGATGCAGATATACTATAAATTTTTTCAATCATCCGTTCTATGAAGTTCTTTTTTTCAACAGTCTTTCCAGCAACAATATATACCTTATCTAGAAATTTGTTTTCCATATATATTTTTATATATCCTACCCTATCTCCTTTATATACTGGACAAGAAATGTTTTCATGTATTTTTACATCAATTGTAATCTCTTTTTTTTCTTGCTGGGTTAATGGTACAATAACTTCCTCTTTCACCATAATAGGTAATATTTGTTCATTATCAATATAGATATTTCTAATGAATTGATTTTTGCTCAATATTACTACTGGCCTATAATGTTCAAAACCGTAATCAAACATTCTATAACAATCATTAAACCAATTCCTATCATCTAATACTACAGATATTAACTGCATACGATTTCTTGTGGCACTTGAAACTAGACATCTACCAGCTTTAGTTGTATAGCCAATCTTTACACCATCACCACCATCATATTGCCATAAAGTTTTGTTTTTATTATAAAAGTATTCATTTTTATCCCGATCAGAAGTCCATAATTTAGTGCTTACTATTTCTCTAAATATTTCATTCTTAAGGGCTTCTCTTGAAATTAGAGACAGGTCATATGCTGTAGTATAGTGGTTTTCATGATGTAACCCATGAGGATTTGTAAAATTAGTATTCGTGGCACCTATTTCTTTTGCCCTATCATTCATTAACTTTATAAAGCTATCTGTATCTCCACTAATATGTCGAGCTATTGCTATGGCTGCATCATTTCCTGACCTAAGCATAAGCCCATATATTAAATCTTTAAGGGTAATTTTTTCTCCTTCATATAAATATATGCTAGACCCCTCTATGCCTATAGATTGTGGTTCAATAGTAACTAAATCATTGAGATTTCCCTTTTCTATAGCTATTAATGCAGTCATAATTTTGGTAGTACTGGCCATGGGTAATTTTTGATTACTATTGGAAGAATACAATATTCTTCCCGAATCCCTTTCCATTAAAATAGCAGACCTTGACGATAAAGAAATACTATAACATGTATCTTGACTAAAAATAATTATCCCTAAAAAAATTGTGAATAATATTCTTTTTAATATTTTATTCATATTTATCAAATCCTAGCTAATTACTATTTTCCTGATTTTCAATCGTAACATTGGTATCAGTTTTTTTGTCTTTCTTCATATTTGAAGTGATTTTAGGTATTAACTCAAAGAGATTATTTAATATATTTGTACTATTATCCAATGATAAAAGTTTTATTTGATCATTTCCTACTACAATAAAAGCTACAGGCTGAACTGACATACCTGCTCCTGAACCACCTCCAAATGGAAAATCTGTATTGTCATCTTCTGATATTTTTGGTGTTTTAAGACCATTGTATTGGCCACCACCAGATGCAAATCCCATTGATACTTTTGATATAGGAATAATCACTACTCCGTCAGGAGATTGAACTGGATCTCCTACTATAGTATTAACATCTACCATTTCTTTAAGATTTTCCATAGTTGTAGTCATAAGTCCTTCAATAGGATGATTTGACATTTACTTCACCACCTTTTAATTTAGCCTTTAATACCATGAACATTATAATAATAATATGGACTAATTTTATTTGAATTATACAGTGAAAACAGCTTTTTGTATCTTGTGTGTTAAATATAGGTACTATATCCAATGAGGTATCTACTATATAGTCTTTAAATGTAATATATGCTATAATCCAATGCTTTATAGAAGAAAAGATCCCAAATGCTATCGCTGTATAAGCAGGATTACTTAAAGCTAGATTTGTATGCCAATGTATTTTTTTAATTATAATTTTATCTTGGACATATTTTTTTATGTAATTTAACGTATCTTTTATTCTTTTGATTTTTTGATACATATTGGTAAGTTCTTCTATTGTGTATTTCTTTTTTTCTTTCCTTTCTTTATTTTTTGAAGTATAGATTGTTCTGATTTTTACAGCATTAGAATTTATATCAATTATTTTGAAATTGTATTTAAACTTGATTAAACCATGGAAAAAATATATATGTACACTTATTTTATCTCTTATAATATCTTTTGATTGAATCTCAATCTTTAAAAGAGATATTAAAACAATAGCAAGAATAAATAATATTAGAACTAAATATATCATCCCATCACTCCAAATGTTTTCCTATTATTTATATCTAATATTTATTCTTCCAAAAAAAACAAGAAATAACACATAATTATGTGTTATTTCTTATTCTTTAGTATTAAAATTATCTTCTATAAATTTTTCTATAGAAGGTAATTCATCCAGGCTTTTTAAACCAAAATATTTAATAAAAAAATCCGTGGTACCATAAAGAATGGGTTTCCCTGTTTTTTCCAATCTCCCTACTTCTTTAACCAACTCTTTTTCCATTAAGGTATTTATTGATTTATCACATTTCACGCCTCTAATTCCTTCTATATCAACTCTAGTTATAGGTTGCTTGTATGCTATTATTGCAAGGGTTTCGAGGGCTGCATTTGAAAGGTTTTTATTAGACTTTGGAGCACATAATTTTTTTATAAATTCATAGTGTTCAGATCTAGTAGCTAGTTGATATTTGTCCTCTATTTGAATTATTTGTACCCCTCTTCTATTATAATTAAATTCATCAATCATTTCATCAATTAATTTTTTAATATCCCTTTTTTGTAATTTCAAAATTTCCTTAATATCGTTTATATCTAAAGGTTCTCCCCATATAAATAATAAAGATTCTATTATTGATTTTATCTCTCTATTATCCATTTTATCCTCCTTTATCTATATAGTATTTTCCATTATGAATATATTACCAAAGTTTTCTTGTTGAACTATCTTTATTAGTTTGAGTTTCATTAACTCTAATATAGATATAAACATTACTATGATATTGGCTCTTGACGTATTGTCTTTAAAGCAATCATTAAATTCAACTTGTTTTTTTTCTTTAAGAAGAAGTGTTATTTCATGCATCCCTTCTTCTATAGTTATTTCATCTCTTCTTATTTCCTCTATATTTATTTTTTTATTGTTTTTATTTACTCTTTTTATAACACTATCAAGGGCCTTTATCAAATCACATAGTTTTAGCCCTTCTAATAATTTAGAGGCATCACCATCTTCCACAAAATCATCTATTTCTTCTTTTGGTTTATAAAATATTGTCTTTTGAATTTCTTCTTTTTCTTTTAAATACTTAGCAGCCTCTTTATACTTTTTATATTCCATAAGTCTTCGTACTAACTCTTCTCTAGGATCAGTTTCTTCAAACTCTAATTGAATACCCTCTTTTTCTTGTTTAGGCAAGAGCATTTTAGATTTAATTTCAACAAGGGTAGAAGCCATTACTAAAAATTCACTAGTTATATCTAAATCTAGCTCGTCCATTTTTTCAATATATTCTATATATTGATCAGCAATTTTTGCTATAGGTATATCATATATATCAACTTCAGCTTTTTCAATTAAATGAAATAATAAATCAAAGGGACCTTCAAAGCTTTCTAAAATAATTTTATATTCCAATATTTTGCAACTCCTTTATTATTTATTTTAGAAGAATACAGCTAAAATTTTAAGCAATGTAGAAAAGGTTATATTGATTAATGGCCATAAAATGTAATCCATATATCCTGTGATTAATAAAATTATTAAAATTAGATAGAGATATTTTTCATATTTGTAGAAATATACTTCATATTTAGTAGGTAGTAAGCTAGCAAAAACTTTAGATCCATCTAATGGTGGAAATGGTAATAGATTAAATATGCCTAAAACTATATTATACATTAATATAGTTTTAAATATAGTAAAAGTAATATAATTAGTTAATATTCCACTAGCTAGTATAAAAGCTGAGATTATAGCTAAGACAAAATTAGTTAATGGTCCTGCCAAAGAGACTATAATCATACCTGTTTTTCTTTTCTTAAAATATATGGGGTTTATAGGAACGGGTTTTGCCCATCCAAATTTCACAGTTATTAGTAACATAAATCCAATAGGATCTATATGTTTTATAGGATTTAATGTGAGTCGTCCTTGGTTTTTAGCAGTAGGGTCTCCCATCATATAGGCAGCATAACCATGAGCTAATTCATGAAAGGTTATAGCTATCAATAAGCCGGGCAATAAAAGCAAATTAGATGTTATAAAATTATTTATATCCATAGTATATTTCTCCTTTTTAAAGTTATTTTTCAGATTTAAACTTCAGAATCTCATTATATTTTTTTTGAATTATTTGTATTAGCTCCTTTTTAGTTTTATTTCCATAATTAATGACTTTTTTATTTACATGAGTTAGCAAGATATTATATATAGGACCAGGTTTTATTCCTAGTTTTTTAAGGTCATTACCGTTCAAAAAGACTTTTCTATATCTTAGATCATTTAGATATGATTGTATTCTTTTTAGTACACCTTTTTTATCTTTATTTATAACTAATAAAAACATTATAAAACTAGGGTCATTTAGACTATTTAATACACTATATATATCATAATTACTAGAGTTTTCTCTATTCAATATCATATCTATGTGGGGATATTCATAAATTAAAAAATCTATAGAGGTTTTAATCCTTTTTATGCTGATATTGTTTTTGATAAAATCCAATCTGTTTAAACTCACATTATTTAGTAACAATAATAACTTAACATTGTTATAATTACAATTATTTAATGAAAAGTTTGTTTTAATTTTTTTATAGTTTTTATCTAAATATTTTAGGCATTCTATAATTTTTTCATTTAACAAATTTTTATCTATAAACTCTAATAGATTATAAGATTGAAGTTCTAAGAGGGGTGCATAACAATTCTTTTCTTCTAATATTTTCAACACTTCATTGAATAATCTATCCATACTAACTGTCCTTATATTTTTTTGATTTATTGAATTCAACATCAATTTATCAGTATTGTATTCAATCTTAAATCCCAATCGATTTTTAAGTTTTATGGCTCTATATAATCTAGTAGGATCTTCGATAAAAGAGTTCTTGTGTAAAATTCTTATATATTTTTTATTTATATCTTCAAGTCCCCCTGTATAATCTATCAATTTTGGCCTTTTTATATCTTTAAAATCCATCAACAATGTATTGATTGTAAAATCTCTTCTAAATACATCTTGTATTATTGATGCTTTCATTATACTGGGCAACTTCCCAGGTTCAATGTAAAGTTCTTTTCTAGCCATAGCAATATCTATATTGATGCTATCCTTTTTAATAGACACTGTATTGAAATCTTTAAACATCTTAGCTTGTCCCTTTAATATATAGTTTAATTCATTAATAATATTTGGGGAGAAGATATCTATAACAAAATCTAAATCAAATTCATTTACATCTTTTTTTAACAGCATATCCCTTGGAAATCCTCCTGTTAAATATACATTAAAATTATATTTGACAGATATATTATTTATAATTTCTAAAATTTTCTTTATTTTATTTGGTATATGTCTAGAGTCTAAATCTATAATCTTTTTTACCATTGAACAATCTCCCTAATAATACAATAATTTTGTAAATATAATTAGTAGTCCATAAATAAATTAAAGTGTCTATTTTAATATGAACTACTAATTATTTTATCAACTGTTAATTTGTACTAATATACTTATCATAAATTTTATTTAGCATATCAATGGGATTTGCCTTTGGAATATCTTCATCTATTGTAAGATTAACTTTTCCTAATAATATTTCATTTTCTTTTATCACCATTTCTCCTATTATATCATTAGATTTAAGAGGAGCCTTGATATATTCTGGCAATATAATTTCTTTATCAAATTTTTTGTTGCTTCCTTTTTTTACTAGTACGTATAGATCATCTTTAGCTAAAATATTTACTTTTTCTTTTTTTCCTTTTTCTATAGGTATTTGTTTAATAATATCTCCTTTATTGCATATAAGTGTGGACTCATAGTTTGCAAATCCGTAATCAAGTAACTTAATAGATTCTTTAAATCTATTGTTTGAAGTATCACATCCTAATACTACAGATATTAGATTTAAATTTTCCCGTTTTGCAGAGGCAGCAAGGCAGTAACCAGCACTTTGTGTGAATCCAGTTTTTATTCCATTGGCACCCTTATAGTTTTTTATTAGCCTATTTGTATTAACTAACTGTTGTTCCACATCGTTATTTTTTCCAACATGTATTGTATCCATCCATTTTGTGAGCCATTGATGAACCATAGTATGTTTCAAAAGTTCCTTAGACATTAGAGATATATCATATGCAGATGTGTAATGATTTTCATGGGGCAGTCCTGTAGGATTTTCGAAATTTGTATTTTTCATATTTAAATCCTTTGCTCTGTCATTCATCATTTTTACAAATAATTCATTATTTCCAGCTATATGTTCTCCTAATGCCACAGAAGCATCATTGGCTGATCTTAAACATACTGCTTTTAACAAGTCTTCTACCGTGTTAACACCATTCGGTTCAAGATATACTTGACTGCCTCCCATACTAGATGCATATGGGCTTATAACTACTTTATCTTGTAAAGATATCTTTCCTTGTTCAATAGACTCCATAGTTAATAGAAGAACCATTACTTTAGTTATACTAGCAGGTTCCAATTTTTTATGACTGTCCTTTTCATAAATTACTTTTCCAGTATTAGCATCAACTAAAATAGCTGACTTACAGTTTAGTTCAAAAGGTGTAGATTCCATAGCATAAATATTAGCAATGGATATATTCATAAGTATAATTATTGTAACACATATTATAAAATATTTATTGTTAAATATTTTCAAGTTATCACTTCCTTTATTTTTTAATAATATCTTTCCCTCAGGATTATTAACTTATTCTATAGTCCAAAAACAAAAATAAGCCTCAATAAACAACTAGAAATAGTCGTTTATTGAGGCTTATTTTGTTAAAAGTTAAAATAATTTTATATTATCTTTGTCTATAATCCTCATTATCAATTTTTCTTCTTCAATAGATGTTTTAGATATATCTATGGCATTTTCTAATATATGGATAGATTTTTCTATATTTAGCATATCATTGCCATGAACATATGCCAAAACTTCTCCTTTATTTATTTTGTCAGATATTTTTTTATTTAATACTATTCCTACTGACAAATCAATATTCCCTTCTTTTGTATCTCTTCCAGCACCTAAAGTTAGTGCAGCTTTTCCGATCTCTTCTGCATACATATTTTTGATGTATCCAGAAGCCTGGCTTTTTAATTCTACTATATATTTAGCTTTAGGAAGCAATCCAGTATTTTTTATACATGCTTCATTTCCACCTTGTGCATTTACCATTTCAATGAATTTATTCAATGCACTTCCATCTTTTAATGTTTTAGCTAGCTTATTTTTGCCATCATCAATATTGTTAACTATGCCGCCCAGATATAATAAATATGATCCCAAATTTAAGCATAGTTTAACTAAGTCTTCTGGACCATTATTATTAAGGGTATCTATTGCTTCTTTAACCTCAAGGGCATTACCAACTGCTTTTCCCAAAGGTTGATTCATATTTGATAATAGTGCTATCACTTTTTTATTCATGCGAGTACCTATTTCTACCATAACTTTGGCTAATTGAGATGCTTGTTCTATGGTCTTCATAAAAGCACCATTACCAACTTTAACATCTAATACTATTGCGTCAGAGCCAGATGCTAGCTTTTTACTCATGATACTACTGGCAATCAAAGAAATATTGTCCACTGTCGCAGTTACATCCCTTAATGCGTATAATTTTTTGTCAGCTGGAGCTATATTAGCAGTTTGTCCACATATAGACAATTTTATTTTATTTACATTATTTATAAATTCATTTTTTGTAAGGGCTACATTGAATCCTTTAATAGATTCCAGTTTATCTAAGGTTCCACCAGTGTGACCTAATCCCCTGCCTGACATTTTAGCTACAGGTAACCCACAAGCAGCTACCATTGGTCCTAATACTAATGTTGTTTTGTCTCCTACCCCACCAGTGCTATGTTTGTCTACTTTTATACCATCTATAGAAGATAAATCAACTTGCTCTCCAGAATTTATCATAGCTTCAGTTAAATTAGCAGTTTCCTCCATATTCATTTTGTTTAAAAATATGGCCATTAGTAATGATGAGATTTGATAATCTTCTATATTTCCCTTTGTGTAGCCATTAATAAAAAAATTTATTTCTGATTTAGTTAATGAAAATCCATCTCTTTTTTTCTTGATAATATCATAGATTCTCATCTATAAATACACCTCATTTAATATTCCTTTCACTAATTTTATAAATTTAGGTCTGGTTTTATTGGCAACCTCTACTACTTGTTCATGACTTATGGATTCTATTTCATCTGCAATGGCCATGTCAGTAATACATGATATACCTAACACTTTGATTTTAGAATGATTTGCCACAATAACCTCTGGAACGGTAGACATACCTATAGTGTCTCCTCCTATATTTCTAAGCATTCTAAGTTCAGCTCTTGAGAAGTAATATGGACCACTAACTGCTGCATAGACTCCTTTTTTTACTTCTATTTCTAAATTTTGTGCTACTCTTTCAGCTAAACTAATTAATTCACTATCATAGGCCCTTGACATATCGGGAAATCTTGGTCCCAATTCATTGTAATTTGTTCCTATTAATGGATTATAGCCCATGAAATTTATATGATCTTCTATTAACATTAGGGCTCCTGGATAGAGCTCTTTATTCATACCACCACATGCATTAGTTACTAAAAGCATTTCTATGCCTAATGATTTCATAACTCTTACTGGAAATGTTACTTCTTTCATTGTATAACCTTCATAATAATGAAATCTTCCTTGCATTGCCACAACCTTTTTTCCTTCTAAATAACCAAAATATAACTTGCCTTCATGACCTTCAACAGTAGATATAGGAAAGTTAGGTATTTCTTCATATTTTAATATTATAGGAGATTCTATTTCATTAGCCAATGTTCCCAATCCTGAACCTAATATTAATCCTATATCTGGTTTAAAATCCACTCTATCTTTTAAAAAGTTTTCTGTTTCTTTTATTTTTTCAATTAATGTTTTCATTAATATCACTTCCTTATAATTTTTTTATAATATTTTTAGTAAGCATAATAAATTGATCTTTGATTCTTTCCGAAGTTTCAATTACTTCTTTATGGTCAAGAGGTTTGTCTAATATACCAGCAGCCATATTCGTTATACAAGAGATCCCTAAAACTTTCATTTTCATATGAACAGCAGATATAACTTCTGGTACTGTAGACATCCCCACCGCATCTGCTCCTAAGTATGAAGCTACTTTTACTTCTGCAGGAGTCTCATATGTTGGACCAGTTAAAAACATATAAGTACCTTTTTTAATTTGTAATTCTATTTCTTTTGCAGTTTCTAAAGCTATATCTATAAAATCAGCACTATATGCATGAGACATATCTGGAAACCTAGGACCTAAATCATTATGATTTTTTCCTATTAAAGGATTATTAAAAGCAAAATTTATATGGTCTTCTATAATCATTAAGTCTCCTGGTTTGAAATTTTTATTTACCCCTCCAGCAGCATTGGTTACTAATAGTTTTTTTGCCCCTAACATATTCATCACTCTCACTGGAAAGACTACTTGTTTCATATCATAGCCTTCGTAATAGTGAAACCTTCCCTGCATAGCAATCACTTTTTTTCCCATAAGCTCCCCAAAAACTAACTGACCTTTATGTCCCTTTACTGTTGATTTTGGGAAATTTGGTATATCTTCATATTTAATTATTATTTTATCCTTTATTTCATCTGCTAAAACTCCTAATCCTGAACCTAAAATCATTGCTATTTCAGGAGATTTTTTAAATCTTTTTTCTAGATATTCTTTACTCTCCATTATCTTTTTCAAACTCAAAAAAACAACCTCCTTTTTTAAGTATTTGTATATTTATTATACATAAACAAAAGAATCTCCTTATATAATATTAAGCAGAAGATTCTTCTATATGTAAAATGTCATGCCCTTGGATGATTCTTTTTGTAAACATCTTTTATTTTATTATTTTCAATTTTAGTATATATTTGTGTTGTAGATATGTCTGAATGCCCTAACATTTCCTGAACTGATTTAAGATCTGCTCCATTTTGTATAAGATGAGCAGCAAAGGAATGTCTCAGAGTATGGGGCGTTATTTTTTTATCTATATTGGCCTTTTTGGTGTAATATTTTATTATCTTCCAAAATCCTTGACGAGTAAGCCTATTTCCATAATAATTTACAAAAAGAGCCTTTTCATTATCATTCTTAATCAGGATATCTCTATAATCTTTTATGTATTTACTTAAAACTTCAATTGATATCTTACCTATAGGTATAACTCTTTCATTAGAAGAATTTTTTCCTCCGATAACAAATCCAACATCTAAATTTATATCTTCTAAGTTTAAAGATACTAACTCTGTTACTCTTATGCCAGCAGCATATAGTAACTCTAACATAGCTTTATCCCTTACTCCTTTTGATGTATCATTACTAGGTTGACTTAATAATAGCTCTACTTCACTATGAGTAAGTATATCTGGAAGTTTTTTTTCTTGCTTTGGAGATTTTAAATTGATAGTTGGATCTTTATTTAATATACCTATATTAATAAGATATTGACAGAAAGACCTTAAAGAGGCTAGTGACCGAGATACTGTTGATGTAGCCTTTCCCCTTTTTTTCAAAATCATCATATACTTTATAACATTAGTTTTTGTAAATTGTTCTATTGGTGTATCAATAGTACTTAGATATGTAATAAACTGTTCTAAATCTCTTTTATAAGATTCTATAGTGTTTTGAGATAACTCTTTCTCATACAACAAATAATCAATAAATCCATATAATACATCATTCATATTATTTCCCCTTTGATAAAAATAGATCTAGATTTTTTAACATGGAATATTTTATTAATCTTTAATTAAAATATAGTATTAGCTTCTATATTCTATAACATTCAACAAGAATAATCAAATTCCTTTATTTTTCTTTAAAAATAGAAACTAATATGACTTTTACATGGTTTTTAATACTATTTTCATAAAAACAGGAGTAAAGTATCCTTCAATAAGCCCACCTATAATCAATAATAAAGATAATAGTATAATTATAGAAGTAAATGTAATACATCTTTTTCGAAAGCTTATTCTTTTTGTATTATTTATTCTTAAATTGATAGTTTTTAATGCGAAATTTATAGACAGAACTGATGCAATAATTATACTAGGAATTATAAAGATATTTTGAGGTACAATGGTTAATAATGCAAAAATTAAGCCTTTCATGCCAAATTCGGTAAATAATATGCCTACAGTAAAGCCTAGTGCTACACCTTTTAACATTACTATAAATAATATTAGTGGTACACCTATTATTATTATTCCCATAACCCATATAAGAATAATACTAATTATATTATTTTTATATGAATATTTAAATATATTTAAAGGTTCCAAACTATCATTCTCTAAAACATTGAAAAGTGTATTTATAAAATTTATTAATTGATTTTTTTCATTAATTCCTATAGCATTTATTAAAATAGCCCCTATTGAAATACCAACCATAAAAAAAACTAGAATTAAGAAATACAAAAAAATATTACTTTTAAAATGCTTGTATACAAAATTCATAATGTTGTTTATCAAAAAAAATCCCCCTTTCATACAAGCCTTTACAAATAATTATGCTTGTCAGGGAGATTATATTACTCATAATTATTATAGTTTTTAATGCTAAAAACTATAATAATATTAATTTATTCTTTTTCACATGCAAACTTTTTAGCTAAAAGGATAGCTATTATTGTCTTGCTATCAAGTATTTTGCCTTCTTCTATCATTGTCAGTAAATCTTCTATTTTAAGCTTAACAACATCAATATATTCATCTATATCAGGAGTTGCTTCTCCTTCATTTAATCCAGTAGCCATGAATAAATAAAGTTTTTCATTACTAAATCCTGGTGATGTGAAAAATTCTAAAATATAATCTATATTTTCAGGTGTATATCCTGTTTCTTCTTTTAATTCTCTAATGGCACAACTCTTTGGATCTTCTCCAATTTCTATTTTTCCTGCGGGTATTTCGTATAATTCATCTTCAACTGCTTTTCTATATTGCTTTACCATAATTAACTCATTTTTTTCATTTACAGCTATTATAGCAACTGCACCAGGATGCTCTACTATTTCTCTTTTAGAATATTTTTTATCAGGCAATTCCACAGTATCTATTCTTAAATTTACTATTTTACCCTCATATATTTTTTCAGACTTCATAGTCTTTTCAATATGGGCCATTATTTAAACCTCCTAAAAATAATATGTATTTATTAATATATTGTCTTTATATATTATATTACTTTGAAGTCTTTTGTAAAGTAGTATTTGTTTTATGACAATTCATAAAATGAATTACCCATCTACCTACTGCTCCTAAACTAAAAAAATATTCTTTATCTTTTTCAAAATTTCTTCCCATTGTAGTTATGTTTAAATCATATCTGTCAAGAATTTCATTTATGTCTTTACCATTTTCATATAAAACATTATGTTTTTTATGAATTTCATTATATATTATCTGTTTTTTTATAATTTTTCTTTTTTTAAACTTTAGATAGGGTAAAACTAAATTTGTTTTTGTACACATGATATTAGTAAGATTAGTTATAGTATGATGACTAATTCCCCTATGCCGTTGTCTAGTATCAGAAAAACTTATCCTGGGAACTGTAATACTTGTGCCATCTAAATTATTTACTGCATCTATAATTTGTCCTTGTTCTATACCTGAAAAGCCATATTTGGTACCAGTTCCTACTATACCTGGTCCCATAGCTACTATAGTAACATCATCTTTAAATATATGTTTAGCAGCAATTAAACCTGAATATATATTTATACATTCCATATCTCCTCCAAAGGCATGACCTATAGTTATTGTATTATCTATTAATTCTTTTTTTTTAAGTTCTCTTATATTAGAACTAAGATATATAGGTAGAGCACCGCCATCGGTCATTATATATGTTATGTTGATACTAGGCATTAAATATTTTAACATTGCAGCTATTGGACCTACCATGCTGTGCAAAGTACCTACTATTACTATAGATTTATTAAGTGTATCAAATTTATTAAAGACATCTTCATATTGTGTATTTTTTTCTTCAGCTGTAAAACATCTCATTTGAAATGGAGTATATCTTAATTTCATTATATGTCCTTGACATTTATAATCATTTCTAAAAGAATAATTATATACTATAAAATGATATCCCCCTGTACCTAATGAAATATCCATTGCTGTAGTGTTCAATATTACTTTATCACCAACTTCTATTTTGCCATTTAATTTATTGTAATTTATAGCCTTAGAAATTTTTTCATCTATTGATACATTGACGATAGTTATATTATCATAGGATTCAACAATTTTTATGACTATACCTTCTTTAAAATTTATCAGATTCCCACCCCATTTCTATCTTCCCAAATCATCTAGATATTTTAAAACTTTATTATTGTTTATAATAGTAGAAAAAGAAAAAAATTCAGCCATTGTATTGCTTAATATTAATATAAAAAGTATTATATTTTTAATATATATTGGTTGTATAGTGATAAAATAAGTTCCTAGTATAAATCCTAATATATTAGATCCTGAGTCTCCTAGCATTGCTTTGCCTTTTAAATCAAATGGTAGATATGCTGATATAATTCCTAATGTAGAATATGCTATAAAATTATATTCTTTATTTTGTGAAATAATTAGGGCTACAAATAATGTTAATATAGAGATTTTAATAGATCTTCCTGGCCTTAAATCAAAAAGATTTATATAGTTTATACTAAGTGCAACAATTATGGAATTTAAAACAAATGTTATTTCATTATTAGTAGTAAATAATGAGATAAGTGTAGAAAAAAACACACCTACAAAGGCCTTGGCAATACCAGTACTGATTTTACCTTTTTTAAAAAAATATAATATATGATTCCGAATACCTTTTATTTTTTTATTTCCAAACTTATCATCTATTATGCCTACTATTCCTATAATTACCATTCCAAAAATAAAAATAATAATAAATATATCCATCTCTCTTAAAACAATCAAATGAATTACACACAAAAATGACTCAATTAATCCTAAAAAAAAACCAGTAGATATGGGAATTAAAATATTGTTATAATTTTTTTCAAAAAAATTTATTTTTCTCAAAAATACTAAAATATTAGGCATTAATATAAAAGTTATAAAAAATCCCAAAAATAAAAATAAAAAATCATATATAAGCATTATTGCACCTTCTAATAAATATGATTATCAAAGTATATAATATACTTATAAATTGTTTTCCTCTATGCATAAATCCTTTTAGGTCTCTACCTGTTTCCCTATGTTTCATATTAACAGGGACTTCTATTATACTATGTCCAGAATTTAATATATCTATAGTCATAGCTGTTTCCACACCATAACCATTTGGAATATAATGTATATTATTTATTACTTCTTTTTTATAAACTCTTTGACCAGATAATACTGACTCCAAGGTACATTTTGTATAAAAATATGTTCCATATTTGGCTAAACTTTTTACCAGTCCTAATCCACCTTTTTTATTTGCTGTAATTTTTGCAATAGAAACATCTGCTTTTTTATCTAATACAGGTTTTAATAGCTTTAATATTTCTTTACTAGTATTTGATAAATCTCCATCTAATAATACAAGATAGCTAAAATTTATATTGTATAAACTTTCCAGACCCTTTTTAATAGCATAACCTTTTCCCATATTCTTTTTTAATTTTATTATTTTAACATTCAGATCTTTTATTTTTTCTATAGTATTATCAGTAGAACCATCATCAATCACTAAAATTCTATCTATAATTTTTAGATTTATTATACCTAATATAGTATTTCTTATAGTTTTTTCTTCATTAAAAACCGGTATCAATGCTATAATATTGTTTTTTTCCATATGCTTTGTATATTATCCCCTTTCAATCAATGATAATAAATATAATCATTATTTGTATATTCCATCAATTTATGTATTCCCTTTAAATCTATTATTTTATGTCCTGCTAACAACCTAACTAAAAAAGTACTTCCCATTCCCTCTCTTCCTTTTTCAAGGAAATCAATCATATTATTATGAGAACCCAGAAGATATATAAATGATGCTTCTTGCTTATAAGCAAGCATTATGGCTGCATCTTCACTTGTACCAGGTAATGATAATAATTTTGATGGGATTTTTAATTTCTTTAATCTCTTTAATCCTGGAGCATTGCCATTCATATATGTATGAACAAGTATTTCCTTAGATTCTTTTAAGCATTGATCGGATACACTATCCATATCTCCAATCAATACATCAGGATTAAATCCTATATTTAATAGGGCATCTCCACCGCCATCTACTCCAATCAATATAGGACTTTTATATTTGATGTACTTTGACACCATATTTAAATCTTCATTATAAAACCTTCCTCTACTTATGATTAGAACTTCCTTATTTTTAAATTCAGTACTAATATGACTTAGATTATATTTTTCTAATATATATTCTTTTTCTTTATTTGCATAAAAAATTGTATTATTTACAAAATTTAAAAATTGATTTTCCATATTATTTTTAGCTACTTTTTCCATTGTATTTATATCTTTGTCTTTTATTAATTTACAATTACATAAAAATTGATTATTGCAGAAAACAGCATTTTTTTCAATTTTAATAATGTCATTCTCATTAATTTTTTCAAAGAAATTACTATTATCTAATTCATATATGGGCATACCTTTATTTGCCAATATTTTAGGACCTTGATTAAGGAATTTCCCACTAATTGTAGGCTCTGCATTTATAATACATTTAACTTTACTATTTAATAAAGATATAGCAGATAATTCATCTAAATCTTTATGTTTTATAAGTGCTATATTTTGAGGTTTTAATCTTTTTATTAATTTTTTTGTTATTTTATCTTTTTTAACTTGACCTGTTATCATTTTTTCCTCCATTAAGTAGTTCTTTTAAGATTATTATTGCTAAAAATATATAAAAAATTCATTTGTTTATTATCAATTATGATAACATCTATTATGATATTAATTACAAAACAAAAACATCCTTAAAAAATAAATATAAATTGGATGTTTTTGTTTTGTAATTGTTGAAGTTGTATTTTTTATTGTTCTAATCTTAATTTATCTGCTACCATAGCAATAAATTCACTGTTTGTAGGCTTTCCCTTGTCATTATGAACTGTATATCCAAATAACTTATTTATAGTATCTACTTTTCCTCTACTCCAAGCTACTTCTATGGCATGTCTTATTGCCCTTTCTACTCTACTGGGAGTTGTATTGAATTTCTTTGCTATAGAAGGATAAAGTTCTTTAGTTACTGCACTTAAATATTCCATATTTTCAACTACCATTCCAATAGCTTCTCTTAAATATAAATATCCTTTTATATGTGCAGGTACTCCAATTTCATGAATTATATTTGTTATCTTAGCTTCTAAACTTTGTCCTGATACAGTAGGACTTATATAGCTATTGTACAGATCAATAGAGCCTTTACTCTCCATATCATTATAACTTATTCCCATTAACTCTCTTACTCTTTTTATAAATATCTCAAAATCGAAAGGTTTCACCACATAATAATCTGCTCCTAAATTAATAGCCTTTTGGGTTATCTTATCTTGTCCAACAGCAGACAAAATAATAGTTTTTGGTGTTTTTGTAGTTTGTAATTTATTTAGTTTTTCTAATACCCCCAACCCATCTAAATGAGGCATTATAATATCTAATACCAATACATCGGGATTTTTTTTATTAATTAGATCCAGTGCCTCTATACCATCCTTAGCTAAACCAACAACCTCAATATCTTTTTGTGCAGATAAATATTCATTTAGTATTCCACAAAATTCTTTATTATCATCTGCAATAAGTACTCCTATTTTCTCACTGTCCATTTAAATTACCCCCTAACTCTATTTTATATGTAACTGTCTATATTTATTTTCGACATATGTGATATATATCCTTCCTATTTTTCTAAATTAAGTAATTTTTTTATAAGACATAATAAATTATATTATTTATCTACATTTTTTAATGATAAATTTAGCAAAACAAAAATGAGTTCCTAAATTGTGGGAACTCATTTTTGTTTCTTAATTTACTTCAGCAAATTCTTCTTCATCTAATGGTTGTAATCCAGCTTTTTCTAGCATCCATTCTATATATAAACCATATCCTCGAGTTGGGTCATTAACAAAAACATGTGTTATAGCACCTACTAATTTACCATCTTGTATTATAGGGCTACCACTCATTCCCTGTACTATACCACCAGTGCTTTTAATTAATCTGTTGTCAGTTATTTTTATTATCATTCCCTTGGGCTCTGGATTATTTTGATGTTCTTTTTTAATAATTTCAACTTTATATTTTTCTATTCTATATCCATCTATAGTGGTTAATATAAATGCTTCTCCTTCCTTAATTTCATTTTGCATAGCTACTGGCATAGCTTTTTCCTTAGATAGAAAATCATCCATTGTTATACCATATATTCCAAATTCAGTATTTGAATGTATCTTTCCTATCATACTGTCTGAGTCAAAAAAAATACCCCTTATTTCTCCGGGCTCACCTTTTTTTCCTTGTTCAATAGATGATACTTTAGCTTTTATTATTTCACCCTTACCTACTGGCAATAGCTGTCTAGTATCTATATCTGTTATTCCATGGCCTAATGCACCAAATTTATTTGATTGAGGATCTACAAAGGTTAAAGTTCCTATTCCTGCTGTCTTATCTCTCACCCACACTCCTATCCTTAAATATTTATCCTGAATATTCTTTATGGGTTTTATAGAAGTGACAAAATTTTTATTTTTCCTTTTTACTTTTAATTTTATATCTCCATTGGAATGGTTTATTATGTCTATCAAATGTTGAGAATTTTTAACTTCAATATCATTGGCTTTAACTATAATATCTCCTACTTGTAATCCTGCATCCAATGATGGATTATGTTTTTCTCCATTTAAATCTTCTATTTCAGATAAAGCAACTACTAGCACACCTTTAGTATTTAATTTTACTCCTATTGATTGACCTCCAGGTATAAGCAACTGTCTGTTGTATACATTAACTTCAATATTTCTTATAGGGATTAGTCCAAAAAGTTTAAATTGAATTTTAGAGCTTCCCTTTTCTAATGCACGAAAATTAAAAGATTTCATTATTCTTGAATAATTAGAAACCTCAATATTTTCTAGAGCTAAATCATCAAATTCAGTTTGAGAAATATTTGCCGTTATAGGAAAAATTACATTGATTTTTCTTTCATTACCTTTAAATATACTTATTTGTTGAGGATATTTATATATATTATAGAATTGTATAGAATATATAAATATTAATATTATTACCATGAATAAAAAAAATCTTTTAATAAATTTATTGATATTTGTCAATAACTATCACTCTCCTGATTTCCCCTTTTGTGACCTTCACCTCCATACTGTATTACATAAAGAGTTTAACCAATTTCAGTTTAAAACTTTCTATATATTTAATTTGCCTAATAATTTTTTTTATATTACATAAAAAAATTTATTATATTTCTATGTAAAATCATATATTGGAATATCTGATTTTTTTTCAAAAAAATAGAAAAGTTAGTAGTCAATAATTAACAATAAGCAGTTTAATTATAAGAACTATAGGTTCTCTACAATTAACTACTAACTATTAACTATTAACTACTAACCAATAACTACTAACTATTAACTACTAACTATTAACTACTAAACATGTCCCTTTTTCTTAAACTTATTTGACATTTCAATCATTTCTTTAGCATGTTCCTTTGTCTTTTTAGTTAAGTCTACCCCTCCCAATAGTCTTGATAACTCTTCTATCCTTTCATCATAGCTAAGTGATTTTATAACTGTTTTAGTCATATTTTTATTTACAACTTTTTCAATTAAATAATGTGCATCGGCCATTGCAGCTATTTGTGGTAAATGGGTTATGCATAAAACTTGATGCGATTTAGAAATATCTGATATTTTTTCACCAACTATTTGAGAAGTTCTACCACTTATTCCTGAATCAATTTCATCAAATATAAGACACGGTATGTGATCTATCTCAGCCAAAATACTTTTAAAAGCTAACATAATTCTAGACATCTCACCACCAGAAACGATTTTAGTTAATGGTTTTAATGGTTCTCCAGGATTTGTTGAAATTAAAAATTCTATTCTATCTATACCTTTTTTTGTATAATAATCAAACTTATCAAATTTTACTTTAAAAGTTACATTACTCATGTTTAACTCTTTTAATTCATTCGTAATTTTATTTTCAAAAATTACACTTATTTTTTTTCTCTCTTCAGTAAGATTTTTACTCAGCTTTTCCAAAAGTTCTTCTTGATATGAAATTTTTCTTTTCAATATCTCTATCTCTTCTTCGCTATTATTTATCAATTTCAATTCTTTATACATAAAGTCTCTATACTCTAAAATATCTTTAATCGTTTTTCCATACTTTCTTTTTAGTTTATTTATAATATCTATTCTATCAGACAATTCTTTTAATCTTTCTTCATCATAACTAATATTCTCAGAATATGATCTTATTTCTCTGCCAATGTCTTCTAATTCATATAGCACAGAGGACATAGAATCATAATAATCCTTAAGTTTGTCATCATAACTAGATATCTTCTTCATAGTGAATACCATATCTCGTAACATATCTATAACTGAAGGTCTATCATATTCCATATTATTTAATCCTTGATTTATAATCCCTATGGATTTCATAATATCTTCACTGTTGGACAAAACTTTATATTCATTTAAGATATCCTTTTCTTCATTTTCTTTAAGATTAGCACTATCAATTTCTGCTAATTGAAATTTAAGCAGATCTTTCTTTCTTTCAATTTCCATATCATCTTTAACTACAGATTTTAACTTCTTTTTTGTATCTACAAGTTTATTATATTCCTTCAAAACTTGTTCTTTTAAACTAATTAAAGGTTCTTTTCCCATTGCATCTAGAAAATCTATATGTTTTTCCCACGACAAAAGGGATTGATGTTCATGCTGTCCATGAATATCAATCATATTACTAGTAAGATTTTTTAACATATTAAGTGTAACAGTTCTCCCATTTATTCTAGAAATACTTCTTCCAGAAGCAAATATCTCTCGAGTCAATAGTATATTATTATCTGGTTCCATCTCTATACCATATTCCAACAATATATCTTCTATTAATTTAACATTCTCAATATGAAACAAACCTTCTATTATTGATTTTTCCTTGCCATTTCTGATAAAATCTTTTCCTGCTCTTTCCCCAAGAATAAGATTTACAGCATCTATTATAATAGACTTTCCCGCTCCAGTTTCACCAGTTAAAACATTAAAGCCTTTAAAAAAAGAAATCTTTATTTTATCAATTATAGCAAAGTTTTTAATGTTAATTTCAAGGAGCATCTACATTACCTCCATTACTCCAATAATTTATAAAAAATTTGCATTATATCGTTAATTTTATTTTGATTGCTAACTGCAACAAATACAGTATCATCTCCAGCTATACATCCTATTATCTCCTCAATTCCAAGGGCATCTACAGCAGAACCGGCTATATTAGCAGCACCTGGTATAGTCTTCAAGACAAGCATATGACCTGCAATATCTATAGAAACAATAGAATTTTTAAATATATTTATTAATCTTTCTGTTATACCGTCTTGATTTTGACCTATAACTGCATATTTATATTTTCCAGTTTTAGAAAGCACCTTTACTAATCTCAATTCCTTAATATCTCTTGATACTGTAGCTTGAGTGACATCTATACCAAGTCTTTTCAAATGGGCTGCTAATTCCTCTTGAGTCTCTATTTCATATTCTTCTATCAATTTCAATATTTTACTCTGCCTTGCATATTTTCTCATATTTTTCCTCCCTTCTATAAATAAAACTAACGGAAAATTTTATTTCAAATCTTTGTGGGACATATCAACAATATCTTTTATCAAACATAAATCCTTATCATCTTCATGCTCTTTTCCCTTTTTTAAATGCACTAAATACTCAATATTTCCTTCTGCACCTTTTACTGGAGAGTAAGTTAGCCCTTTAAATATTAATCCTACCGACTTACAAAATTGATATATTTCAAATATTACATCTTCATGTACTTTAATATCTCTAATTACTCCTTTTTTCCCGACCCTCTCTTTGCCAGCTTCAAATTGAGGCTTTATCAATGCTATTATATCCACTTTTTCTTTAGTTAGATTTAATACTACTGGTAAGACTAGCTTTAAAGATATAAATGAAACATCTATAGACACAAAATTAGCTAATTCTTCAAGATCTTTTTCAGTCACGTATCTTATATTTGTTCTTTCCATAACAACTACTCTGTCATCATTTCTAATCTTCCATGCTAATTGTCCATACCCTACATCAATAGCATATACTTTCTTTGCTCCTTGTTGAAGCATACAGTCAGTAAAACCACCAGTCGATGCCCCTATATCTAATGCGACCTTGTCCTTTAAATCTATAGGAAATACCTCCAATGCCTTTTGTAACTTTAGACCACCTCTACTTACAAAAGGAATAGGATTTCCCTTTACTATTATATTACTATCTACATCTAGCTTTGAACCAGGTTTATCAACTCTTTCAGTATCTATAAATACTAATCCAGCCATTATATATTTTTTGGCTTTTTCTCTACTATCTATTAATCCTTTTTCAACTAATAATACATCCGCTCTTTTTTTTTTAGATTTCATTTTATCTCTCCGCTTCTAATTTTAAAGTTTTGATTTTATAAAATTATAAATGCCTTGAACATCTAATCCATATTTTTCAAATAAGATATCTGTATCTCCATGCTCAATAAATACGTCTGGAATTCCTAAATTTGATACTTCACATTTACAATTATTTTTTATAATTAAATCATTTATACCACTTCCAAACCCTCCACTAATAACATTATCTTCTACGGTTATCAATATTCTATGCTCTTTAGCCATTTGTAGTATCATCTCTTCATCTAAAGGTTTAATAAATCTCCCATTAACAAGGGTTAAATCTTGTCCCTCTTCTTTAAATCTATTTATTACTTCGTAAGCAATCTCTACCATTTTTCCCACTGCTATAATGGCAATATTATCTCCTTTACTTAAAATCTCTCCTTTACCATATTCAATAGGAACTGCTTTTAGATCATTATTTTCCCAACAATATCCTCTAGGATATCTTAGTGCTACAGGGCCTTCTACTTTTGATGAGTATCTTATCATATTTATAAATTCTACTTTATCTTTAGGTGCCATTATTGTAATATTTGGTATAGGTGTCAAATAAGAAAAATCAAACACACCATGATGTGTCTCTCCATCATTTCCCACTAGCCCAGCTCTATCAATAGCAAAGGTTACAGGTAAATTCTGTATACAAACATCATGTAATACTTGATCAAATCCTCTTTGTAAAAATGTAGAATAAACTGCATAATATGGCCTCAGTCCTGCATTAGCTAATCCAGCAGCCAATGTTACTCCATGCTGTTCTGCTATACCTACATCAAAAAATCTACTTGAATATTTAGATTTAAATTTATTTAAACCTGTGCCAGATGGCATAGCAGCAGTTATAGCAACTATTTTATCATCTTCTTCTGCCATTTCAGTCAATACATCACCGAAAACATTAGAATATTTATATCCTGTAGATTTATTTAGAGGTTTTCCAGTATCTATAGCAAATGGGGAAGCACTATGGTACTGATCAGGATCTTTTTCTGCAGGAAGATATCCTTTACCTTTTCTAGTAACCACATGTATTATTACAGGACCTTTTACAGATTTAGCTCTATTATAAGCTCCTATTAATTCAGATATGTTATGACCATCTACTGGTCCTAAATATTTAAACCCAATTTCCTCAAAAACTATACCTGGAACTAAAAAATATTTAAGACTATCTTTTGCCTTTTCTGCTGTCTTAAACACTTTTTTACCTATGGCGGGTATGCTATTTAATAAACTCTCCACATCTTCTTTCATCTTAAAATATGTAGGGGCAGTTCTTATACGATCTAAATAATGTGAAAGGCCTCCAACATTTTTAGAAATTGACATTTCATTATCATTTAAAACTACTATCAACTTAGTTCTAGTATCTCCAGCTTGATTTAGGGCTTCAAAAGCCATACCAGCTGTCATAGCACCATCTCCTATAACTGATATAACTTCATGCTTTTCTCCTTTTATATCTCTAGCTAATGCCATGCCTAGACCTGCTGAAATAGATGTGGAACTATGACCTGTCTCAAAAATATCATGGTCACTCTCACTTCTTTTAGGAAACCCACTTATACCTTTATACTGTCTTAGCGTATTGAATTTATCTTTTCTCCCCGTAATAATTTTATGAACATATGACTGATGACCCACATCCCATATTATTTTATCCTTTGGACTATTAAAAACTTTATGCAAAGCCAATGTCATCTCAACAACTCCAAGATTAGACGCTAAATGTCCTCCAGTTTTTGAAACATTTTCTATTAAAAATGTTCTAATTTCTTTTGTCAAAGCATTTATTTGTCTTATGCTAAGATTTTTGACATCATTCAATGAATGAATTTTGTCTAATATTTTACTCAAAATACCACTCTCTTTCTATTTTTTTTTCCTTTTCATTTCAGGTATTACATTTATGCCTAATTTCATATCCAATAACATTACAACTTTCGCTGTATAAAAAACTATTTCTCTAGAATTTTTTAATGCTATCTCTTTTCCAAAGGCCTTTCCCCCCACAGTTAAAGCAGCTATAAAACTACTAAATACAATACTCAATACAGTTCCTTGAGAAAAACCATAAATATTTACTAATTTTAATACTATTATTGTACCTGCTGCCCCACTAATTATACCACATATATCTCCTATGACATCATTACAAAAATTTGATACTGGACTCGCATTTCTCACAAGTCTAGAACCATATTTCCCTTCAGGTATACTATTTGCTGCCATAGCATGGAAAGGTTTTTCATTAGCAGCAGCTACGGCTATACCTATAGCATCGAATGTAACCCCTATAAATACTATTACTAAAAGAGTTATAAATGCTACTGTAATCTCGACATTTCTCATTATACTTTCAGATATAATGCTGAATACTATAGCCATTATAAAAGTACCCATAGAAATTGCTATTACCCATTTTATATTATATTTATTCAAAAAATTTTTTTCTTTAGGTTTGAGCTTCTTTTTTTTATCTTGGACCAAAATATCTTCCTCCATATCTTAAATTTCCTATATTAAAAACAAAGCTGATAGCATATGCTATCAGCAGCTATGGAATGGTAATATTTCAGGTAAATCTTGCGGCTTAGGTCCAGTAGGATTTCCCAGAAGACAACTGTCTGTCGCCATAACAGCGGTTTCCCTTTAATATCTTCTCTATAATGTCACCAATAATAGGACTGGATTACCACTAAGCACGCACTGTAATCCCTAAAATACCTTATATGAACAGTCTAGGAGTTTTCCTCAACAGTCATGCCAATCCTTAGCCTCTTTTGCAAAATAGGTTTCAACAGCAAAACCCTTTATTTTATGGGCCCATAAAATTCAGAGTCACAACTATTATCCACCTATTTCACTCAAGGCAGGCTACTCTGCAAGCAGTTTACACCGCAATACAGGTTATCATGACTTAATATAAGTCATGTCTCCACGGAGGTAGGGTCATCGCCCACATGCCATTGTAGATCGCCCCATCCTCCTTACTCCCAGAAACGACCCTCAACTGGGCGTCAAAAGCCGAAACCAGGAACTTCATCGATGTGCCCTTCGACGGATTTTTAGCCCCGCCTTCGAGATTGGCTGTACTGACTAGAATACTGCACCATTCCGAGTGAACTACATTATACCATATGGTATTGTCTATTTCAATCTCATAAATTATCCATTAGTATAGGAAAATAGACAAATATGAAAAGTTTATCAAACTTAATCCTCTCTTACCAAAAGATATTCTGCCAAATTTATGAAAAATTCCTTATTCCTATTTTCAAATTTATTCATTATATTTATAGCTTCATTACTAAGTTCTTTAGTCTTTCCAATAGAGCCTTCGATACCATAAAAACTCAAATATGTAGCCTTTTCTTTCCCTTCATCACTTCCTATATCCTTACCAAGCTTAGATTTATCTCCTATTTTATCTAAAATATCATCCCTTATCTGAAAACATAATCCTATTGCTTTCCCATAAGCTCTCAATTGTTCCAATTCTGTTTCTGTAGCTCCTCCAATTAATGCACCAGAAATTATTGATGCTTCAATCAATGCAGAAGTTTTATGCATATGGATATAGTTTAATGTATTTTCATCAATAGATTTTTTTTCATGAAGTATATCTACTACTTGCCCTCCAATCATTCCATAAACTCCTGCTGCTTTAGCTATTTCACAAAATGCTTTTATATACTTATCAGATTCATTTATATTATTTAATGTATGATTTATCATTGTTTCATAGGCATAATTCAAAAGCCCATCTCCAGCTAATATGGCTATACCTTCTCCAAAGACTTTATGATTGGTTAACTTACCTCTTCTATAATTGTCATCATCCATTGCAGGCAAATCATCATGTATCAAAGAATAAGTATGTATCATCTCCAATGCAGCAGCAAAAGATTTTGCTGCTTTAATATCTCCACCAACTAATTCACATGTCTTTAAAGTAAGAATCGGTCTTAACCTTTTCCCACCTGCAAATATACTATATTCCATAGCCTCAAATACTTTGTCTTGAAGAGAACTGCCTTTAGGCAATATCCTATGTAATTCTTCTTCTACAATTTCTTTGTAATTATATAATTCTTCTTTAAAATTCATTTTATCCTCCATATATTTTATTAATATAATTTGAATTAAAATTCAAAATTTTCTTCAATAACATCTCCATCTATATCTTCAACTATCTTTTTTATTTTACCTTCATATCTATTAAGCAAATTGTTGCAATATTTATACAATTCTATGCCTTTTTCAAATTTATCTATAGACTCATTCAAGGGGATTTCTCCCCTTTCTAAGTTCAATATGATTTTTTCAATCTCTTCAACAGCCTCTTCGAAAGATAAATTCTCCATATTTAAATGTTCTTTCATATTCTCACCCTTTTCCATTTATATCTATAATCTTTACTTTAACATGTCCATCTTTAAATGCCAAATTCAATATTTGATCCTTTGTCAATCCTTGAATACTATGTATATGATGTCCATTTTCATCTAAAGATTGTATATACCCTCTAGATAATATCCCTTTAGGGTCAAGATTTTTCAGTCTTGCATCAATATTATTTATCATAGAATTTTTTTCTTTAATCAAAGTATTTAGGTTATAATCTAAATCTTTATACAAACTATCTAATATTTGTCTGTTTTGATTGATTAAATCTTTATACTCTGTAAAAATTCTACTTACTCTTATATATTCTAATACATTTTTCTTATTTTTAATATAATCCCGTTGAGTATTTATCAATCCAAACAATAGATTATCTAATTTTTCCTTTATCTGATCTATAACTGGTACAGAAATCTCTCCAGCAGCAGAAGGTGTAGGAGCCCTTAAATCCGCCACAAAATCAGAAATAGTAAAATCAGTTTCATGACCAACTGCTGACACAACAGGTATACTCATGTTATATATAGTTCGAGCAACATCTTCCTCATTAAAAGCCCAAAGTTCTTCTAACGACCCTCCTCCTCTACCAACAATAACTAAATCTATATCTTCTCTTTCATCAAAGTACTTTAACCCCTTACATATTTCTTCGTGGGCCTTTTTCCCCTGTACTAGCACTGGATAAATTATGATATTCATAGTAGGAAATCTTCTAGTTACTACATTTATAATATCTCTTATAGCAGCACCTGTTGCAGAAGTTACTACCCCTATCTGACTTGGTAATAAAGGTAGTTCTTTTTTAGATTCTTGTTCAAACAAACCTTCTCGTTCAAGGGTCTTCTTCAATTTTTCATAAGCCTTATATAATTCACCTATTCCCTTTTTTCTTACATCTTTTACATAGAGCTGATAATTTCCATCCCTTTTATATACTGATATATATCCTGATGCAACTATATGCATGCCATTTTCTAAATTAATATCCAAATCTTTATTGTCACCATTAAACATTACACAATTGAGTTTACTTTCATCATCTTTTAGAGTAAAATACATATGTCCACTATAGTGATGCTTAAAATTAGATATCTCTCCTTCTACTGAAATGTTATAAAGTATTGGATCTGTAGCAAACATTCTTCGTATATATTCATTTACCTCTTTTATCTTTAATGGCTTTATTTCCATTTTTTCTTATATGCCTCCAATGTATTTTCTAGTAGCATAGCTATAGTCATAGGTCCAACCCCACCAGGCACAGGAGTTATCCATGAAGCATTGTTCTTTACATTTTCAAAGTCAACATCTCCATATAATTTACCATCTACTTTACTAGTCCCAGCATCAACTACAATTGCACCTAATTTAACCATATCTTTTTTAATCAAATGGGGTCTTCCCACTGCCGATATTAAAATATCTGCTTTTTTAGTATACTCCGAAATATTTCTAGTCTTAGAATGACATATAGTAACAGTAGCATTTTCATTTAATAGCAATAACCCTGCCGGTTTACCCACTATATTACTTCTTCCTATTACCACTACATCCTTTCCTTCTATTTCTATATCATAATACTTTATAAGCCTAAGAATACCTTTAGGTGTACAAGGTATAAATCCTTTGTCTCCCAGAAAAAGATTCCCTGCATTTATAGCATGAAAGCCATCAACATCTTTTTCAGGGGATATCTTAGAGTTTACAAATTTCTCATTCATTCCATTAGGTAAAGGTAATTGCAGCAAAATTCCATGTATATTATCATTTTTATTTAAATCCTCAATAACATCTATTACATCATCTTGGGAAGTTCTTTCATCCAGCTGAATCAATTTTGAATAAAAATTAGCTTTTTTACACGCCTTTTCTTTCATATTAACATATAATTGAGATGCTGGATCATTTCCAACTAAAACAACAGCAAGCCCAGGTCTTACTCCATAATCATCTGTTAATCGTTTTGCTTCTTTCGCAATTTTTTCTTTTGTTTCATTAGAAACTTTTTTGCCATCTAGTAACCTATAATCCATTTTCTCCCTCCTTTGAAATATAACTTCTTCTACATAGCCATGCAATACCTATTGCATTATCTGTGCAATATTCATTCTTTGGAAATAGTATTTTTACATCTGCATAATTACTTAATTTTTCTTTCAATAATTGACGAATATAATTATTTGATGCCACGCCACCAATTATTAATATTTCTTTATATTTTTCCTCTAATATTTTATATTCTAATATATTAGCTAAAGATTTTCCTACACAATAAAAAAGACTCCTAACGATATCTTCCTTTGAAAAATCTCCTTTATCTATTGTTTTTATAAAATATGTTTCAGGTCCTGAAAAATTAATCCAACTATTTTTTGTGCTTATAGGAACCTTTTTTAAAACCTTACCCTTATCTTTAAATAAATATTCTAATTCTCTTCCTGCTGGAAATCCAAATCCCAATTTAACACCTATTCTATCAATTAATTGTCCAGCGCTTATATCACTAGTTCCTCCACATATATTTATTTTATACCCTTTATTAGAATTTTTTACTTCTAAAAGTTCTGTGGTCCCTCCAGATATATGTAATGCTAAAAAATCATTTTGAATAGATAAATTATTATCCACATTAATTGCCGCTATATGACCATCTTGATGGCTAAAACTAAATAATGGAACATTCAATGTATCTGATATAACCTTTCCATATCCTTCTCCAACTCTAAAAACTGGCATATATGAGCCTTCAACATTTCTAGGTTTAGAGCTAATTCCTACCCCCATAATATAGCTAAAATTTATTTTTTTAAATATATTCTCAATCATATAGGGGACATTTAGCATATGTTGAAATATAGCCTCTTGCTGTCTTAATCCCTTTTTTCCTTTTTTAACATTTAAGATTTCTCTATTATCTAATAATACTTCATCATTATCATTTATTAGTGCAATAGACGTAGTATAAGCACTAGTATCTATACCTAAAAAAAATCTATTCTTCATTATTTGGACACTCTCTCACTATTGTACCTAATATACCATTAATAAATTTAGTAGATTCATCTCCACTATATTTTTTGCTCATTTCTAATGCCTCATTTATAGAGACCTTTATTGGTATATCTTCTCTATAAAAAAGCTCATATAATGCTATTCTAAGTATGGACAAATCAACTTTAGCCAACCTGTTTATCTTCCACCCAGAGGAATGCGCCTCTATCTTGCAATCTATTTCTTCTTTATTTTCACGAACTATATTAACTACATCGATTATATATGCTCTTTCTCCTTGATCAAATCCATTATTATCTATAAAAACATCTACAGCTTCATTTGAAAAATCATTAGTTAATTCTAACTGAAAAATAAGTTTCATTGCTGACTCTCTAGCAAGTTTTCTACCCATAGGATTGATTTCCTCCTCAAATCTAAATTAAGTTTTCCTTTATCCATAACTTTTCTTATTATTACTTATATTATACTATATATTTAACTTAAGATTAAGCTAAATTAACCCTCTGATATATCAGAGGGTTAATAAAACACTATTTTAATTTATGTATATCTTCTCCTTCTTCATCTTTCTGTTCCTTCTGAATATTTACACCTTGAATATGGATATTTACCTCAATTGTATTTAAACCTGTCATGTTCTCCACTGCATTTTTTACATTCTCTTGTATTTTCCAAGCAACTTCAGGTATCTTAACTCCATATTCTACAATAATATATAGATCTATTGAAGCTTCCTTGTCTCCAACTTCTACCTTAACACCCTTAGATAAATTTTTTCTACCTATAATCTCCGATATACCACCAGTCAATCCACCACTCATTCCAACTACGCCATCTATTTCAGTAGCAGCTAATCCCGCAATAACTCCTACAACATCATCAGCTATCTTTATTTGACCATATTCTTTATTATCATTATTAACCTCACTTGTCAAAACTTACACCCCCAATTGTCTTTCATTTTCACATGATAATTATACCAGAATATATACCCTTTTACAAATCAAACTATTTTTTTTCGATTATTTTGATCTGTGACGCAGAAAGCTCCGTCTCTTCCATAGCTATATCAAGTATCTTCATGGCATCTTGTTCCGATAATTTATCACATGCCACAACTATAGTTACACCATCATCTTTTAAAAAAGCAACTGCTTCATTAAACCCTTTAGACTTTATCTGTCCCTCAATATATAATTCCTTTTGTGATAATTCTTGTAAATTTATAATTTTCCCTTGAGTTTCACTTCTCATATCTTCAGCAGTTAACTTATTATCTACTATTTCCTTTAGTTCATCTATCATTTTTTCTCTTTGTTTATCTCTATCCATTCTATACTTCACAAAGTAGTCATCCTTTATACCTATCTGAGCCGAAGCTGATATATCCTCATTTGAATCTTCTGTAGTTTCTATATTATCTTTACTATCTACTATTTCAATATCTTCATCTACTATTTCAAGATTTGGTAACGAAGTTTCTACGCTTTCTTTATCTTCAAAATTATATGCTCCCATCATTTCTTCTTCATATATTTCATATCCATCTGAAGTTTCTTTTAAAGATTCATCAGTCAATCTATGATTTATATATCCAATAAAAATTAGTAATAAACATAATACACCTATAAATAATTTTCTCTTTTTATACATAGTAAAATCCCCCTCCATATATCTACTTTTTAGTATAAACCTCTACTTTGTTCCCTGATATATCTAAAACTGTCTTCACTGCTGAATAAATCTTTTCCTTTACTTCAAAATTTTGAGCACCTTCAGCTACCACTATAACTCCTTTAATTTTAGGATTTACCTCTTTAATTATCATTAAAGAATTTGAATTGTCATTACTCACAACTACTTTTTCTGTATAATCTTCCCTATTCCTTTCTCTTACCCCTCCTTGTGCATCTTTTTCACTGGTTGTCTCTACGACCTTTGTACTATCTATAGCAGGTATTCTCTCCACAGTATCATCTAAAGTTACCATAACTTCTACATCCCCAACTCCCTTCATACTTTCTAAGGTTTTGGCCAATTTTTGCTCCAATCTTCCAGTATAATAATCTATAAGATTATCTTCCGTTTTTGAGTTCATTTTATTTTCAACCTTTACCTTTTCATCTAATATATTGGTGGTAGTATCATCTGATGTAAAGAAAGATGCTGAAATAAGTATTATAAGCCCTATGAAAAAAATCACTAAAATATTTATTACTTTACTATTTTCCTTTTTTGATAAAAATGATGTTATTCTATCTAATATTTTCAATTCCACTCCCCCTTAAACTATGGAATAAAAACAATATTCTCTTCATTAATATTGTATCTTTTCGATATTTTTTTTCGAACTCTTTCATAATCTTTACTATCTTGTTTTATATTACTATTATCTAAAGTTACATTTACATTTATATTATCAGAGGAATCCTTTTTATGCTTTATAACCTCTGGTCTCATAATAACTTCTATATTCTTCACTTCTCCCATTTCTTCTTTAGTCTCTTTCAGATATATATTTATATCATCTACTATCATATTACCTTCTGCATTTATAAAACTCATAATATCTGTTTTTATCTTTCTTTTGTAGACATTAATAATTTGTTCCTCTTGGGCCTTTTGCAAATCTTCATTATCTCCATTCACCGAAATATTATAATCATTAGTTTTTATAAATACTTCTCTTTCTATATCTATGCCATCATTTATTAGATATATGAATGGATTTATCAAAACTATAATAATCATTAATCCTATAATTACATTTACATATTTCTTCATATCACCATTAGGTAATAATGTTTCAAGTATAGATATAAAAACAGAAAGAACGATTATATCTCTAACCCAATCCTTTATTAAATCCAATATTTTATCACCTACCTAAACATAAGAGTTATATTACCAGCCCCTATTATTATAGTTATAGATATAAAAAACATAACTCCAACAGATAAAACTGTTGCAAGCACCATTATTAATGATTTACTTATTTCTGACAAACAATCTATTATTTTATCCTCAGATATAGGTTCAATAATAGCACTAGCCAATCTATATATAAATACCAATGATATAAGCTTTACAGCAGGTAATAAGCAAATAACAAATAGTACAAGAAGTCCTATTACTCCAATAGCATTTTTTAAAAGCATTGAGCAACTTACTACCATGTCCATCGCATCAGATAAAAAGCCCCCAACTATAGGTATAAAAGTATCAATTGCAAACTTAGCTGTTCTTATAGTTACCCCATCAACCTTTGAAGATGTTACACCTTGTATAGATATTACTCCCATAAAAACAGTAAAAGAAATGCCAATAATAGTTATAGATACTTCTTTTAACAAACCTCCTATTCTATTTATCTGTATCTTATCACTTATTTTACCAGTTATACCTATTAATGCCGAGAAAAAAATTAACGGAAATATTACGTCTTTTATTATTGTACTTATAATACTTACAGACCCCAAAACTATAGGTTTAAATAATGCTGATGAAGCTATTCCTCCCATTGCTGTCAATAAAACTATTATCGTAGGAAGTAGAGCTTGCATAAAAGTTACCATTTGATCTATAGCATCTTTACCTACTCTTACTCCCATAGTAAATGTCTTTATTACCATAGTTATGAGTAGTATATAGCATATATAATATGCTAATTTACCAATAGTATTTTTTTCAAATGTACTCTGTATATTTGTTAATATTGCACAAAATACTGCTAAAACTAATATCTTTCCCATTAACATTGAATTAACTATTACTTCATGGAATATCATTTTAAAAATTCCATTGATCAAATCTGACGGGTTTACAACCCCCTCTCCTTTAACTAATGAAAATATAAATTCTCTGAATTTAATTTTAGGTATATATTTTTCTGCATCTTTATTTATATCAGATATTAACATCTCCAATTCATCTATATTTAAATAATCTAATTGTTCTTTTATAATCTCATTTCTTTTTAATGTTTCTTCCTCTACAGAAACATTCTCTCCTATTACATTAATAGGAATTAAAAAATGTATAATAATTATCACTAATATTATCTTCTTAAGCATTTTTTCACACCCTAGGGTAATATTTTTCCTATTAAATCCAACAATGCCATCAATATAGGTATAGATATTATCATTATCAAAATCTTTCCTGCTAGTTCTATCTTTGATGCTATAGTCCCCTCTCCTGCATCTCTAGATATTTGAGCTCCAAATTCAGCAATATATGCTATTCCTATAACCTTTACAATTGTGGTAAAATACATAAAATCTATATCTAATCTCTGTGCAAGATTACTTAATGTTTTAATAACATACTCTAGTTTTGGTATGATCATTAAAAATATTATTATCCCTGTAGCCAAATTTATTTTAAGGGCAATTTCTGGTCTCTCCTGTCTCAATACAACAGATAACACTGTACCTATCAGACCTATTCCTGCAATTTTAAGTATTTCCATATAATCATTCCTTATCAATAAAGTTGAAAAATCGTCTTTACATTTTCAAAAAGTCTACTTATAAGATTTATTACCATCATAAGGACTATAACTATACCTACTAAAGTAGTCATCATCGCTTGCTCTTCTCTACCAGCATGTACTAATACTTGATTAAGTACTGAAATTAAAATACCTATTGCAGCAATTTTAAATATTAAGTCTACACTCATTTTATTACCCCTTTCATTTATATAAGTACTGTGATTATAGCCAATCCACTTAAGAATCCCAGTCTTTTATATAATCTTTCATTTCTTTTCATTTTTTCTTCAGCATCCCTTTGCTGAATTTTAAGTTGCTTAATAGTAGATCTAAAAAACTTCTTCTGATCTTTTTTATTTGTTGTTCCTAAATTGAACCCTAGTCCAACTATTACTTCTATATCTTCCCATTCTAAACATAAATCTCCCCTGTTAAAAACTAATACATCTTTAAAACAATTTTGCAAATTAATATATTTGTTAATATTCATTTCCTTACTTATTTCGAAAAAAACTTTTGAAACTCTTTTATTACCTTTTAAATAAACATTTTGAAATGCATCTTTTAGAGGATTTGAAAAAAATAATATTTCTGTTTCCAATATTTCAACGCATTCCTCAAATAATCTTAAATTCAAAAATCTATTCCTATATCTATTTCCAATATAATTTCCCAACTTTCCACAAGAAAATAAAATCATTATACTCCCAAATGTTTTAAGATAAATTCCCATTTAAATCTCTCCATGTATAACAGACTTAAATTTAGAGCCATCCAATATATCCCTTATAGTACCTACCCCTTTAGAATTATCTAACAATATAATTCTTTCAAACAAATTTCTTTCCATTATTTCTTTTACATGTGGCTTATTTTTTATATCTTCGATACCCTCACCATGTACTGTAGCTATCACCTTTACTCCTGCTCTCAATGCCTCTTTTAGGGCTTCAGCATCTCTTTTTTCTCCTAATTCGTCAGTAGCTATTACCATAGGTGCCATAGATCTTATTAGAGATATTATTCCATCATATTTTTTACAAGCATCTAATACATCTGTCCTCAACCCTATATCCATCTGAGGAGCACCATTAAATACACCTGCTATTTCCGATCTCTCATCTACTATTCCTACTTTTATTCCTCTAAAGTTTATTTTTTTAATCCCATTACTTATATTTCTTATTATGTCTCTTAAAAGAGTAGTCTTGCCGCATTGAGGAGGAGAAACTATAAGGGTGTGGTATACAGTCTCACCATGTATTATATAAGGCATAATTTTATTGGATACTCCTGTCTTCTCCTTAGCAATTCTCATATTCAATGATGATATATCCTTGATAGTTTCAATGTCATTTGAATTATATACTGCCTTTCCAGTAAGACCTATTCTATGCCCTCCTTTTATTGTTATAAATCCTTTCTTTATGTCATCTTCCACTGCATAAACAGAGTAATTAGAAGCTATTTGGAAAGTCTTCTCTATATTTTTCTTATTTATAATAATACTCTTATAAGGTTCAGAAGAAATATTACCATAGATATCTATGAACATTTCCCTCTTACCTACATTAAGAAGTAAAGGTCTATTTATTCTCAATCTTATTTCCTCTACATTTTTTTTTATTTCTCTAGGAATATCATTAAGATAACCAAATAAATCTGGATCGATAAATCCTATAACATAATCAAAGGCATTTTGTCCAAAAACGCTTGTTTTTCGGAGTCTATCTACATTTCTACCATAGTCCATATGATTTTCACCCCTTTTAATATATTAATATTATGACTTGTACAATAATATGCTACAAAAAAATAAAGAAAACTCAAGTTTTTTCTTAACTTAAGTTTTCTTTATTAAAAATGACATATAAAAAAACTGAGGACAACTGTCCTCAGTTTTTTATATTACTCTTCTTCTTCATGATGACCACAACAACATCCATCTTCGTCATCAAAATATTCTTCATCTTCTAGGTCAAATTCTCCATATATATCATCTTCCATATCAGACAAATCTTCGTCTATATAATCTACATATTCTCCTAATTCATCTTGTTCCTCATACAATTCTTCTATTGCATCAGCAAAATCTTCTAGCACATCAATCATATTAACTAGAAGCTTACCTTCCTTACTATTTTCCTCTACTTCTAATCCCTCAGCTAACCCTCTTAAATAAGATATTCTTTCATATAAACTTTCCATTTTAATACCTCCTTTTATTTTTTTATCTATAATATTGTTGCCTAAACCCTAGATAAATACTCACCTGTCCTAGTATCAATCTTAAGTCTATCTCCTATATTAACAAATAAAGGCACTTGTATTGTTGCACCTGTTTCAACCACTGCTGGTTTTGTACCACCTGTAGCAGTATCACCCTTAACTCCTGGATCTGTCTCTGTTACTTCTAATTCCACAAAGTTAGGAGCTTCCACTTGAAATGGCTTACCCTCGTAAAACTTCATAATAGCAACATCATTTTCCTTTATATATTTAATAGCATTTTCAACTTGTTCAAAGTTAAGTGGAATTTGCTCATAAGTTTCTAAATCCATAAAATAATAAAGTTCACCATCATTATAAAGATACTGCATTTCCTTTGTCTCTATATGAGCCTTAGGAAACTTATCATTGGGGTTAAAAGTAGTTTCTTTAATAGATCCTGTTTTGAGATTTTTTATTTTTGTTCTAACAAAAGCAGCTCCTTTTCCTGGTTTAACATGTTGAAAGTCAACTATTTGATAAATTTCTCCATCCATTTCAATAGATATACCTTTTCTAAAACTTCCAGCTGATATCATATTATAACCTCCTAAGATTTAGTAAAATTACTTATATTATATTTCTAAAAGCTCCTTATTTGCTTTAGAAAGAATTTCACACCCATTTTCTGTAACTAAAATCAAATCTTCTATTCTAACTCCTCCAAAGTCTGGTATATATATGCCTGGCTCATCTGTTATTATCATCCCTGGTTTCATATTGATTGTTTCTTTATTTAGAGGTGAAAGTGTTGGCAATTCATGTATTTCTAAACCCACTCCATGACCTAAACCATGTCCAAAATTTCCCCCATATCCAGCTGCTCCGATAATATCTCTAGCTATTTTATCTAATTCAAATCCTGATATTCCAGGCCTTATATTATCTATAACTGCTAATTGAGCCTTTAGAACAATATTATATATTTTTCTTTGTTCATCATTGGCCTTACCAACTACAAAAGTTCTTGTAAAATCAGAACAATAACCTTTGTATATACATCCCATATCTATAGTAATAAAATCGCCATTTTCAATCTTTTTATCAGATGCAACCCCATGGGGCATTGAAGACCTTTTGCCCGATGCTACTATAAACTCAAAAGAAGGTCCATCTGCTCCTTTTCTTTTCATAAAATACTCTAATTCGGCTACAATTTCCCTTTCAGATACACCAGGCTTTATTTTGTTTAATATATCCTCATAGGCCAAATCTGTAATCTCTGCTGCTTTTTTTATAATATTTATTTCTTCATCAGTCTTTATCATTCTCAATTTAGTTATAAATCCATTCAAAGGTAAGATATTTATACCCTTATTCTCTATAGTTCTAACTGTATTATATGTGATAAAATCATCTTCTACAGCTAAATTATCTATATTCATGTCAACTAATAAATCAAATATCGTGTAATCTCTTCCAATCTCTTGTATTTTGAATCCTTTACATTGCATATTGGATTGTTGTATGTATCTAAAATCAGTAGCAAATATCATATCATCACCTGTAATGATTCCATACCCAGTAGTTCCAGTAAAGCCAGTTATATATCTTCTGTTTTCAGGCTTAAAAATAATTACTCCTTTAGCTCCCAATTCTTTTAATTTTTTTCTTATTTCAACTATCTTATAATTCAATTTCATCAACCCCCTTGAAAACTACCATCGCACTATTATATATTACCACAACTTCTAATCCTTGAATAGAAAATTTATGGATTTTTACAAATTAATAACCCATTTTTTACTTGTCAATCTTATACATCTTAACTCTTCCCGAAGAAGGTACTATAGTTATCTTATAATAATAATTTAAAGAATTGTCCATAATTATTACAGTACCACCCCTATTTGGTGCACCTGCGTATGTAAACCTAATATCATTCTTTTCGTAAAATTCAGGGTAATTTATACTTTGATCATTCTTTAATTTTACAATCTTAAAGGTTTTTATGCCCTTTTTTATTCTATACATATCTTTTGTAAATACTATTCTATATATATTACCCTCAGTCATACTTAAAGTCCTAATGTTTCGTATATCCCATGTTAATTCTATAGCTAAAGTTTTCAAACTAGAATCTTCTGTGTTTAATTTAGGGTATGCTATTAAAATCAAAATACTTATTATGGATAATACAAGTAGTAACTCTATAAAAGTGAATCCTTTTTTATCTAAAAAGGAAGCATAGACTCACCCCTTTTATTCAATTATTAGTAATGGCTTTATTTTAATTCTTTATTTATTATCTCCTAAATGCTATTTATATTTCATAAATACTCTATTTTTCATGATTTCTAAAAAATATGCTGCTTTCTAATACTTTTTTATATCCATCTTTATCTAATTCTAATTCTATATTTATACCATTAGTGTCTTTAAAACACTTTCCATAGGATATTGGTTCTATATATAGATGAGAGATGTTATTAGCAATCTCAATATATGATGATTTATCCATTCCAATTCCATAAAATAATCTGTCACCCAATTTATTTTCAAATATATGATGTTTTTCCATAGCATGCTCATTACATCTAAATATAACTCTTTTTACATCTTCTTTTTTACTACTATAAATTATATCATTACCATCCTTATCTACTATCTCACTTATAGCTATCGACTCTCTAACTTCTTTTGCAATTTTATCCATAGCTACTTGAGCATTATATTGAAGTTCTAGTTCTGTTTCATTTATATTAAAGGCTTTTATATTATTAATAAAAAAAGACCATATTATAGATATGAGTATTGCAGAAAGCCCTAAGGTTAAAATTAATTCTACTAATGTTAGTCCGCTATTATTAATCTTCTTCATATTTATTAACCTGTCCTTTTTAACTACCTAATAATATGCCAATTTGTCATCTCTATTAGTTGATCCCTTATGACTACATTTTTCAACTTACCTTCTCCTATATCCTCAACTAATTGTATATCGATTAAATCAGATGTATTATTTGAAAATATATTAATTAAATTATATTTAATTATGCCTTTAGCCACATACTCCCTATCAAACTTGAATTTTTTAGTTCCATCACCTAGTATTTCTACATTCCCGTCAGAAATAATTGCTCCATTATAATTAATATTTTCAGATATTTTTATATCTCCTTTAGTTATTATAAGTCCATAGATATCTCTATTTTTAATAGTAAAATCTTTATTGATATCCAATGTGATATCTTTGTCATTATTGATAAAGATTATATCGTTTTTATTTTGTTCCTTTCTATAATCTAAATTATCAAAATTTATCTGATCTCCAATATATAAATTCTTATTCGACACTTCATTATAATTACCCTTTATAGACAATGTATTTATGGCATCTTTCGTTAATAAATTTTTCCCACAAAAATCTCCATCGATTTTAATGATATTATTTGTACCATATATATTTAAATTATGTGCAGTTATTATATCTCCTTTTATTTGAAATTTTATATTATTCCCTTTTAAATTAATTCCTCCATTTTCAATACCATTTATATAAATATTACCGTCTATATTAATAGTACCATTATAAATATCAATGTCTTTATTTACAAAAAAAGTCCTATTCCACACTGGCTCTATAGGTAAAGAATATACTGTAGTTTTAGTATAATAAGGCATATCATATTCTGGTGTATATATTTTGAATTTTGCCTCTATCTTTCTGGATATTTCATCCTTGGAAAACTCAGATGATAAATTTATCACTAATAATTCTTGATGAAATTTAATATTCTTATTATTTATTTCTATATGAAATACTCCATTTTCGTCATCATTTTTATAATTAGACACATTTTCTACATTGACCTTAATATTTTTTTCTATACATAATTGATATCTTTTCTTAAATTTTTTATTTTGGTCTCTTTTTATAATATCGTAATCCACTGTTCCATCACTATTTACATAAGGGCCTTCATCCGATAAATCTATTTGATCCATAAATTCTTTAACAGCTTTATTCCCTTCTTTGATAGCCTCATCTACCAAATTACCTATTATACCATATGACTCATCAATACCTGATTCTGCTATGTATAGATTGTAATTAGCTTTGCTATTAATCAATTTCATTTTAATATTAGTAACTCCTATTCCCATTATAGTAGTACCTAATAGAGAGAGTATGGCAAATACAACAAGTAATACCATTAGTACTGATCCATGATTATTCTTTATATATTTAACCATATTAAACACCGCCTCAATTTACAAAGGTTTTATACCCCGTTAATTGATGTAATATTTCTCTATCCTTTTTTACTATAATAATTACTTCATATATCCTTCCATTATTAAACCCATTTACAGCAAAATCTCTTTCAACATTAAAGTATGTAACTATACTTCCACCTTTATTTTTAAATGTCACTTTATTCTTATCCGATTTTACAAAGTATAAATTTAAAATAACTCCATCAATATAATTTTCTCCAGTTATCAATACATTGGACCTATTATCAATATCTATTAAAATGTCTACATCATTATCTTGAAAATTTATAAGTTTTTCTCTATTTATATTGACAATATTGTTATCTACCACTATATTAACACTATTATTTTCACTTACTATATCATCGCCTATTTCAATATCGTACTCTTTTTCTTCTATCATCTCTTCTATGATATCAAAATCATATTCATGGATTTGATTAGACTTTATTTCAATGCTAAAACCATTTACCTCTACCATATCATCTTTGGGGGCTTCATGTTGAGATTTTATATATTCCATTTTTTGTTGTGCTAAAGCCATAGCTTGCATTATATTATCTGATTTTTTATTTATTTTCATTGAAGATAAATAAAGAGAATATATAGGTAAAACTATAATGCTTAATATTCCTAATGCAATTAATATTTCTAAAAGCGTGAATCCCTTTTCCATGTCTTTAAACATATATATCCCTCGCCATTTATATCTCTTTTGTTATCATTTCTTGTATCAGATATTGATTTTTATCTAAATAAATCATTGATTACCAGTACCTTTACTATTATTTTTATAAAAGGGATTATCCCTTCCATATTTTCTTTTTATGTTCCAAATATCATTGTCTTTTATCTCTAATTTAGGTACTGAAAATAATTCTAATCTCATATTACCAGTTAATACCCCATTTTTACTTGAAGCTATATTACAGTTTTTAATTAGTATCTTTTTTCTATAATTTTCTATATTATCTATCAAATCTATAATTTCTGAATATTTGCCATTGAAATTAATGTCTACAATTATAGAAGCTATCTCAATTGTTTTTTCCCTGTCTCCATTTGATTCTTTATTTTTCCCATTATAACCATTATTTTTTATAACATCCGTACCTTTTAAATAGGCATCCACCAATGTATTTATGTAGTGTTTTTCTTGTTTAATTTCTTTAATCTTTTCCCTATCATCTACTGGTCTTAATTGTATATCTTCAAAAACTATAGAATCGGATAAAATTTTAGCATCTTTAATCATTTGGTTTAAATCAACTATAATTTGCTCTTGTATTATATTAGAACAAAATAACTTATCAAAACTCTCAACTTTTCCATTTAATAACTTATATTTTGTTAATATATCATCACTCTTTTTTATACTATTTTCCATCACAGCTTTCTTATCCTTATATGTATTTAATTCATCTTGCAATTTTTGAATTTTTATTCTTTGTGGTTTGAAAATCAGTTTATAATATGAGGTAAATATTACTAATATAATAAATATACCAATTAGCTTTTTTTCTCTTTTAGTCAGATTCATGTTCATTACCATCCTTAAAAATACATTTCATATTAAAAATAAAAGAATTGCTTTCTCTATACTTATCTATATTGTTTACATGAACTATTTTAAACAAATCCATCTTTTTTAAATTATGTTGAAATGCTGCTATTGAAACTCTATCTTCTGATATCCCTTGAATTTGAATGCTAGATGTATCTATATTGAAAATTGTAAATTCTAACTGATATGGAATAGTATCCTCTATATCTTTAAATAATTGAATATTTATTTTATCTTGACTAATAATACTAGATTCTATCTCCAACAATATACTATGATATTCTTTCATGATTTCAACCTTTTTGTTCAATGTATTAGTTTCTTTTAATTTTTCTAAAGGCATTTCATCATTTATACATACCTTTATTTCTTCAATTTCTTCATTCATATTTTTAATTTTAATATTATTCCAAGTAAAAAGACCTAGCATCAATACAGTCACTATTCCTCCTATCACCAGATTCTTGAAGGTGTCGTCTTTAATAATCTTATTATCTTCTATATATGGAAAAAAGAAATTAAAGTCTTTCACAATAGTCACCTACTTAAGTCGTTTAATTGCAGCTATAGCATTTAAATAATAATCTAAATCTATATTATTTACACACTTATCTTTTTTTATATTACTTATATTTTTAATCTTAAACGTATCTATATTTAAATACTTTGAAAACTGTTCTTCTATACCTAGTATCTTAGAGCCACCGCCATATAAGTATATGGTATCTATAATGTTTTCTATTTTTCTACTACTATAATATTTAAATATCTTATCTATTTCCCTTAACCAATTACTTATAACTGTATATACAATGTTCTTCAATATATCAATAGTGTTAACATCGCTATTAGAAAATATCTTTTTCTTTTTTATTTCTTGTCCTTGTAATAAAGACACATTAAAGGCTTTAGCAATAGCTATGTCTATATCTCTACTCCCCATATCTAAAATCTTGCTAAATTGATATATCCCTGATGACAATATATTTATATCTATAGTTTCAGCACCTATATCTATATATGCAATAGTCTTTTGAGTTGTAAATTCACTTTGATTGATCAACACATCTTGTCCAAATATTTTCATCACCCCATTGGCATTTATATCTAATGCAACAGGTTTGAGCGTCAAACTTTTTAATAAATCAAAATACGTATCTACAATGTCTCTATTAATAGCTACTACTAATATTCTTGCCTTCTCCATACCATCTATATTTATCTTTTCCAATAATTTGTACTGGATTATGTACTCATCTAATACTATTGGAATATACTGTTGAGCTTCTATCTTTGCCATCTTTAAAAGCTCATCTTCCTTCGCCATTGGAAGTAAAAATTCTCTATTTATAATGGATTTACTTTTCAAAGTACATATAACTTCTGATTTTTGTATATCTTTCTCTTTCAAAAAATGTTTTAATGAAAATTCTACATCTTCTCTGTTTACAATTTTCCCATCATCTATGCTATTTTCAGGTGTACTAATAGTTTTCAAATCTTCTACTAAAACATATTTTCCCTTATATCTCCCAATGGCTATTTTTATATTAGCACTCCCCATATCTAATGATATCACTTTTTTACTAAACAATATGTCCACCTCAACACTCTTAATTATAAGATGAAATCTATGTACATATTAAAAATCTCATCTCTATATAATATAGTCACAACAGCAGCAATAGATATAAATGGACCAAAGGGTATAAAATCCTTCCTTTCCTTTTTACCTGTTGCCAACAACATAACCGAAACTATTGCTCCAATTATAAAAGACATAAGTAATGTTATTAATGTGTATTTAGGACCAAATGTCATCCCTAACATTGCCATAAGTTTTATATCTCCACCACCCATTGCTCCTTTAGTTAAAATTGCTATTACAAATAGTATTCCTCCGCCTAATAATAGTCCTAAAACCCCGTTAAACAAATAATCTAAGCTATTATACAATGTAATTAATGTTATATTTGTTAGAAAACCAAATAATAATATTTTATCAGGTATAATTTGATAATCGTAGTCTATAAAAGATATTACTATCAGTATACTTGAAATAATAGCATAATTTAAAAATAATATAGAAAAACCATAGTTTATAAACATAAGTACATATATTATCCCATTTAAAAATTCCACTAAAGGATATCGCCAAGATATCCTTTGATTACAATGACTACATCTGCCCTTTAGAAATATGTAATTGATTATAGAGACTATATGGTGGTTTTTCACTTCAATTCCACAACTTGAACAATGAAATAAAAGATATGTAAAAGATTGTCTCTTAGGTAAGCCATATATGCATGTGTTTAAGAATGAACCTATTAATATTCCAGATATAAATATAATGTAAATCATATTGTCACTCTTTTACATTATTAATTCCTGTTTTGTAAAGAAGCTTTCCACCCTCTGAGTACTTTACCATTACTATTTTCTCCCCCTTATCATTAACTGTAAATGTAATCTTAAAATGTTTGCCTTCATACTGTGCATTTAAATCCGATGCCCCGACATATTTTTCATCCACTAAAATTCCTTTTTCATCTTTACCTTTACTTCCATCAGCTAGTGTTTCACTTTCAGGAATTCCATTCATTTGAATATACATTTCTGCTGACTTACCTATATTGTTTGCAGTTATCTTATCAGCCTTCAATATAGCATCTTCTTTGACCCCAATTAATTTTGGTACTGCTATAACCGCCAATATGCCCAATACTGCCAATACCATAATTAACTCCACCAATGTAAAACCTTTTTTACTATTCTTCATCATCTTATCGAAAGGTCTCATTATTTATTTCACTCCTTTCCTATAGATATGTATTTCTTAATACTGTATAGTATTAATCATATCAAACATAGGCAATACAATGGCAATTACTATAGCCCCTATTATTAAAGCCATAAACATTATCATCAATGGCTCTAATAATGTAGTCATCTTTTGAAGGGCTGATTCTACTTCTTCATCATAAAAATCTGCTGTTTTGTCCAAAATTTCATCGAGGGCACCTGATTCCTCACCTACATGTATCATGGATTCCACCATTGGAGGAAAAATATTCATATCTCCTATAGGCTTGGACAATTCCGTGCCTTTTCTTACAGCTTCCTTAGCATTTAATATACCTTGGCATACTAATTTATTTCCCACTACTCTAGATACTATATCTAAGCTATGTATTAATGGCACTCCACTGGAAATAAGGGTAGAAAGGGTCCTAGTAAATCGAGAAATAACTATTTTTTCTATTACCCCTTTTACTATAGGTATTTTGAGTTTTATACTATCTAACCATAATCTTCCCTTGTCCATATTTATAAACCTTTTTAACATATATATCATAATCATTGACATAGATATCAATATATACCAATATCCTTTAATTATATCACTTGTATATAAAAGTAACCTAGTAGGGAATGGTAAATCTAGCCCAGAACCTGAAAACATCCCTATAAATGTAGGCATGACAACAGTAAGTAAAAATACAACTACTATTATTGCAACTATACTTAAAAGTAGTGGGTATACCAATGCATTTTTTACTTTATTGTTTATTTTATTTTCCTTTTCATAATGAAATGCCATTCTATCCATTATTACATCTAAATTACCACTAACCTCTCCTGCTTCTATCATATTTATCAGGAGTTCTGGAAAAACTTCTCTATGCTTACCCAAAGACTCAGAAAAAGTTGCCCCCTTTTGTACATACTCATATACATCTTCTATTGTTTTCTTTAATTTATTATTCTCGGTCTGTATCCCCAATATATTAAGACAATTTATTATAGGTATCCCCGCATTTAACATTGTATGAAACTGTCTACAAAACACAGCTAAATCTTTTATTTTAATCCGTCCAAAAGGATTTTTAATATTTCTATCTTCTCCTATTGATTCATTAAGAATATTTATGGGATATTCTCCTCTTTGTCTTATCATATATATTACTTCTTCCTTGCTACCTCCATATATTTCCCCCTTTATTTTTTTACCATTACTATCCATTGCATTATATCTATATATGGGCATTTTATTAACACCTCAAATTTTCATTATATACCAATAAATCTTTTTACCATATCTTTATCTATGGCATAACTAATTAAAATGTCTTTATTTATTACTCCTTGCTTATAAAGATTTATCAAGGAATTATCCATAGTTAACATACCAAACTTATTTCCTGTTTGAATAACTGTCTGTATTTGATGAGTTTTCCTCTCTCTTATCAGGTTTTTTATAGCAGTATTAGCAATCATTATCTCCAATGCTACAGTTCTTCCGGCTCCATCATCTCTAGGCAATAATTGTTGTGATATTACTCCTTCTAATACCGATGAAAGCTGTATTTTAATCTGATGTTGATAATGAGGAGGAAATACATCTAATATTCTATCTATAGTTTTAGCAGCTCCTATAGTATGTAGTGTAGACAATACTAAATGCCCTGTTTCAGCTGCAGTTAAAGCTATGGATATAGTCTCCATGTCTCTCATTTCTCCTACCAAAATTACGTCTGGATCTTGTCGCAATGAAGCCCTAAGTGCAGTAGCAAAAGATTTTGAATCATTTCCTATTTCTCTTTGATTAACTATGCTTTTATTATGTCTATGTAGGTATTCTATAGGATCTTCCAGGGTAAGTATATGACATTCCCTTTGATTATTAATAGCATTTATCATAGATGCCAATGTAGTAGATTTTCCACTACCTGTGGGACCTGTTACCAATATAAGTCCTCGTTTCTTTTGACATAAATCACTGATTGTAGGGGGCAATCCCAACTCCTTTATAGTTGGAACCTTTAATGATACTGATCTTATAGCAATACCATATGTACCTCTTTGTTTATATACATTTACTCTAAATCTTCCTAAACCCTGTAAAGACACAGAAGTATCTATTTCTCCATTATTATTTAATATTTCGAACTGTTCTTCATTTAAAAATTCCGTTACTAACTTTTCATTTTCTTTTGAAGTTAGCGAAGGGTAATTCAATTTTTTAAGTTTCCCATTTACTCTCAATACTGGGGGATATCCTACTGTTATATGTAAGTCTGAAGCCTTATTTTCAACTGTTTCCTTTAATAATTCAACTATATTCATATTCAATCACCTACTCCATATTATAAGTTACTCTATTCATTTCATCTATAGTAGTTGTACCATTTAATACCAATTCTCTGCAATTTTCATATAATGAAACCATTCCTTGAGCTATAGCCTCTTTTCTCAAATCTGTTACACTCTTTCCTATATCTATAATATCCTTTATGTTATTTGTTATTGGCATAATTTCATGTATAGCTATTCTTCCCTTATATCCAGTATAATAACATTGAGGACATCCTTTCCCTTTATAAAGTACTGCGCTATCATCGATGTCTAATAATTTCATTTCATATTTACTAGCATAGTATTTTTCTTTGCAATTTTTACAAATTTTTTTTACCAATCTCTGGGCTAATACTGCAACTAGAGATGAAGATACCATATAAGGCGCCACTCCCATATTTAAAAGTCTAGTAATAGTGGTAGGAGCATCATTGGTATGCATAGTAGTTATGACAAGATGACCTGTTATTGAAGCCCTTACAGCTATTTGAGCCGTTTCAATATCTCTTATCTCTCCTATCATTATTACATCAGGGTCTTGTCTAAGTATAGACCTTAATCCATTAGCAAATGTCAATCCTGTTTTTGTATTCACCTGAACTTGATTTATACCATTTAATCTATATTCAACTGGATCTTCTACAGTTATTATATTTTTATTTATAGTATTCAATTCTGTCAATATAGTATAAAGTGTTGTGGTTTTTCCACTACCAGTGGGGCCTGTTACTATAATCATACCATTTGGAGTTTTAATTATATTATTAAATTTTTTCAAATTGTCTTTAGTAAATCCTAAGTCTTTTTTAAATATTAACGCACTGGTTCTGTCCAATAATCTCAATACAATTTTCTCTCCAAAAACAGTAGGTAATATAGATATCCTCAAATCTATATACTTATTATCCACCTCTGCCTCTACTCTACCATCTTGTGGTATTCTTTTTTCTGCTATATCCATTTTGCCCATTATTTTTATTCTAGTGACTATAGCCGAATGGGTAGATTTAGCAGGTCTCATAATTTCTTGAAGTTCTCCATCTATTCTAAACCTCACCCTAACTTCTTTTTCTAATGGTTCTATATGTATATCACTAGCTCTAGATTTTACAGCTTGTCGTATTATAGCGTTTACCAGTCTAACTACAGGGGCATTGTCTACATCCGTAGTTAACTCCTCTTCTATTTTCTTTTCATCTATATCATACTGCTTTTCAAAGTCTTCTATTGCCTTCTCTGCATTTTGTTTATCATAATACTGGTCTATATAATATGATATCTGCTTTCTAGTAGATATTACTGGTTCTACTTTAAGACCTGTATATATCTCTACATCATCTATAGCAAATATATTTAATGGATCTGCCATAGCTACCTTTATTTTATTGTTTTCTTTTTTTATAGGTATAAGTGTATATTTTTTGGCCATATTTTCTGTTATAAGCATAGTAGTTTCTGGATCTATATAAAATTTATCTAAATCCAGACATGAAATCCCCAATTGAAGCTCCAATACCTCAATTAATGCCTCTTCAGTTATATAACCCTTTTTTATCAATATTTCTTCAAGCTTTTTACCCGAACTCTTCTGTAATTGAAATACCTCTTTTATTTGTCTATCATTTAATTCACTTATTGATAATAGTAAATCTTTAAACTTCACTTTTTCTCTTTTCTTATCTTCCATGAAATCACCTTTTTAACTATTATTACCTATAATTATACACCATTTTACGTATATTTTAAATCTTTCAAATTTTTATTAATAAAAAAAAGACCCAAAAGGGTCTTTTAGATTCTATTGTCTGCGTAATGCTTCTACAGGCGGTACAGATGATGCTGATATAGCTGGATAAACTCCAAATAACAGTCCTGATAGCAATGCTACAATTGTTGCTATCTTTATAGCTTGTAGACTTATAGCTGTCTCAAATCCATAATTCTCAAACATATTCATTCCCCATATGCCAGCAACAATGCCTGCTATACATCCTATAATACTTACATACAGTGCTTCTAAAATAAACTGGAATAATAAATCGCCCTGTTTAGCACCTAATGCTCTTCTTACTCCTATTTCTTCCGTTCTCTCCGTTACAGCTACAAGCATTATATTCATAATACCCAAACCACCTACTAAAAGAGATACTGCCGCTATACCTCCCAATAACAATGTCATTACTCTATTGGCCTTATCTGCTTCCTCTACTAATTTATTTAAACTAGTAATAGTTAAAATATCCTCTCCTGTACCTGGCAATAGTGGTTTTTTAGGTTTAGGTGCAGGTCCAGGTGCATCCATAGGAGGACCTACTTCCTCTTCCATATTTTCTCCATCTCCACCGCCTTCAGATGGTACTGGTGTAGGAGCACTTTGGTCCATTCCTAATTTTCTTTTAAATATTCTACCTAACTGCACAACAGCTAAATCTGCATCTTTAGCCGATGATGCCTTAGCCCATATTTCTTCTACAGTTCTTTTTTCTGCAATTTTTTGAGCTGCTGTATATGGAATGACTACCTTGTCATCTATATTTTCTGCTTGGCCTGCACCTTTCTTTTCTAACACTCCTATTATTCTATAGCTCTGACCATTTAAAGTTATAGAGCGTCCAATAGGGCTCCGTCCATCCAATAATCCTACTCCTAAATTGTAGCCTAAAACTACAACATGGGATCTCTGATTTACATGCCATTTAGTAAAAAAATGTCCTGCTATCAATTTATGATCCCTTATTTCTGGAAATTCATTGTTTACTCCTAAAATTTCAACATTTCCTCTAGCCCTCTTCCATCTCATTATAGATTTAGTCTGTACTACTGGACTAGCCTTCTCTAACCCATTTACTCTCTCTACCAATTCTTGAGCTTCTTTTGCTTCAAACTCCACAGATTGATCATGGGCTGTTATTGTTATTACATTAGAACCTAAACTTTTAAACTGTTCTACAACTGCCTTTCTAGCCCCTTCACCAATTCCCATTAAACTAACAACAGAAGCTACTCCAATTGCAACTCCTAATATGGTAAGTGCAGATCTCAAGGGGTTTGACAATATACCATGGGCAGCCATTTTAGCGGTAAACCACCATCTGACTAACATAGAATATAACTTGCTTTTATTCATCTAAACCCCCTCCCTAATTATTATTTTCGGAGTCATCACTATTCTCAGAATCATCATCCTTATCTTTATCTCCATCTTTTTTATCAGGGAGTATAGGATCCTTTGACTTTAAGTGCTGACTTGGTAATATATCTGCACTGCTTCCAGTGATTACTAAATCTCCCTCATTAAGCCCACTTTTTACTTCAGCATATCTATCATTCATCAAACCTAATTTTATAGGAACTAATTTTACTTTATCATTTTGTCCCAACACTTCAACCATAGGCTTACCGTCTTCTTCAAATATAGCTTCAACTGGAGCTAAGAGTACATCTTCCGCACTTCCAGCATCTATATATCCTTTAGCTTGCATACCTGGTCTTAAACTAGGTCCTCCCTTTATTTCTATCTCTACCATAAATTTAGTTATGCCATTAACATCTTCTCCTCTAGTAGATACATGCACAACTGTACCTTCAAATGTCTCTCCAGGTACTGCATCAACAGTAATCTTAACTGGGGCATCTTGCTTTACATTTATAATATCTATATCGTCTACTTCAACCGACATCATCATCTCTTTAGTATTAAATATGTCACCTATCCATCTTCCAGGACTTGTAGTATCTCCTTTTTGTAAGTCAAAATATGATATAACTCCATCCATTGGAGCTGTTACTTCCATCTGATCCATTTTAGCTTTAAGCTTTTTCAAATCAGATTTTAACTCTCTAATCTCTTCTAAGTATTCTTCCATAGTTTCTTGAGTATCAGACCCTGCCATAGAAATTATAGGATCTCCTTCTTCTATCGTATCCATGTTGTGTACAAAAACTTCTGTAATTATGGCTTCCGCTCTACTTATAACCCTTTCTTCTTTTATAAACTCTTCAACAGTAGAAGTCTTAGAAAAAAAGTTAACAGCTTGGGTATCTCCATTTGCTGATTGACCTATCCTGACTTCCATTCCCGGCTGTACAAGTCCTGGATTTTCTCCTTCAATAGTTACCCAATATATAAAACCCTCAACAGAACCATCTTCTTGTTTATCAGGTACTGGATTTTCATTTACATTAGTAATAGTACCTTGGTTAAACCCATCAAATTCTACAAAATCAAGTATTACCTTTTGACCTTTTTCTACCCTCTCTATTTCCGCTGGAGTAAGCTTAGCCCTTATTTTAAATTTTGAGTCATCTACTATTCTGGCAACAGCTGAACCCTGTTCCAATTTATCTCCCTCTTCAACTTCAAGATTGTTGATAGTTCCACCAATAGGAGCATTAATTATTATACCATCAGAGGGATTTATACCATCTACCTTATCTTCTGATACACCCGTCATATTTGACAATAATTTTCTTTTTGACTCTAACTTTTCTTCTATTTCTTCTATCTGAATCTCTAAATCATCAGACTTCAGAATGGCTACTATCTGTCCCTCTTTTACTTCATCTCCTTCTTCAACAAGCACTTCATCAATACCATATGTTATAGAAGGCCCTCCATAATTTCTCTCTCCTGGAACTCTGATACCACCACCATAAGTAGGATTAAGACGACCTGTGGTTTCTACACCAACAGTAATATCACCCTTCACTACTTCTTTTGTAGCATATACTGGACCTTGAGTTTCTTCAGTATCTTCAGGCATTAACTGTTTATATGCATACATCCCTCCACCTAAGACAATAACTAAAATCAAAACTATCATAATAATCCTTTGTGACATACAATCTTACCCCCATTATTTATTATTTTCAACTATTTCTATTTTCTCTAAGCTTCCATCAAGCAAATGATATATTCTATGTCCATAAAGAGCTATGTCTCTTTCATGGGTTACCTGCACTATGGTTATACCCATCTTTTTATTTAATTCTTGAAATATGGACATTATATTTTTACTAGATTTGGAATCTAGTGCTCCTGTAGGCTCATCTGCTAATATTACAGATGGATTACTTGCTATAGCTCGAGCTATAGCTACCCTTTGTTGTTCTCCACCTGATAATTGTGATGGCAGGTGTTTTATTCTCTTACCTAATCCCACAGATATCAATGCATTTTCAGCATTTTTTTTTCTTTCTTTTCCCAGTACCCCTTGATATATTAAAGGTAGTTCTACATTCTCTATAGCACTTAAATTAGGTAATAGATGAAACCTTTGAAAAACAAAACCTATGAATTGATTCCTTATATCTGCAAGTTGACTATCCTTTAGATTTTCTACATGATTACCGGATATAGTATATGTACCTGTGGATGGAAGATCAAGACATCCTATTATATTTAATAATGTAGACTTACCAGAACCCGATGGTCCCATTATAGACACAAAATCTCCATCTTCTATAGACAAATCTATATTATTCAATGCATGGACTTTTATCTGCCCACTTTTATAACTTTTTGATATATTGTTTAATTCCAATACTGACAATTGAATACCTCCTCTCTATATAAACTCAATCTTTTAGACGAAATAGATTATTAATGAGTTTCATAATATATATAAATTAGTTAAAGCATATAGAACTATAATCTTATAAATCATCTTCTATTTAAAATATAATATGTAAGCATGTCCAAAAACCACAATCTAATAAAATTTACTTAATTATATTGCTTTAGACTTAAAAATAAAGTCAACTCATTATATACATTCGATTATAAGTCTATCATATTTTTATACCATTTTAAATTCTAACATATGATAAGTTAGTACCATTTTATAGTATATATATCTACAAATGTTTACAAATATATTACAAAGAAAAAGGAGATCAAACATCGTCTCCAACTAATTATCATATCCTATTTTAATCTTGTTTTTCCCTTCTTTTTTTGCTTCTATCAATGCCTTATCTGCAATCTTAAATATTCGTTCTATATCCTTTGCAGTTTCAGGATAAGAACTAATCCCTACAGTAAAAGTAACAGAAAAGTCTAATGTTTTAATGGCTGGAAGCATCTGAGCATTTTTTATAAAGTTTTGTAATATTATTTTTGACTCATCAAGGTTTTTATACAGGATAATAATGAATTCATCTCCACCATACCTTACAACTTCTCCGTCATATTTTTTTGCATATTTGATAGCTAGGTTAGATACTGATATCAAAAGTTTATCTCCTTTGTCATGCCCGTATATATCATTCACTGCTTTAAAGTTGTCCATATCAAAAATAGACATTGTACATACTTTACTTTTCTCTTCTATATTCTTCATTATTTTCTGTAAATATTTTCTATTATAGCAATTAGTTAAAAAATCTTTATTGGAAAATTCACTTACTTTTTCAAATAGCATGGAATTTTGCCCCACAATAGATATTTGTATAGCTAATAAATCAAACAAATCTATTCTATTTTTAGAAAAATATTCTTTATAATAATGTTCAGCTACTATAAAACCTACTTTTTTATTATTTTTATAATTGTAAAGGGGTGCAACTAAAACAGATCTAGTATCTTTACTCCTTAAAAAAGAGTATTTATTACTGTTTATATTGAATGTCCCAGTTTTTTCTATTTCCAACAACACATCTAATAATTTTGTAGAAGTCTCTATGAGAAATTGATTTCCATTAGATGTGCTCCGTGAATACGTTATATATTGTCCAATATCTTTTACCCAAACAGTACACGCACTAAGACCTAAAACTCCCATCAAAATATCTGTAATTTTTTTCATTTGATTAGGAAAAGAATCAAGACTGCTAGATTGTTTAATTACTTGCCCTAATATCCAACTAATACCTTGTTGTTCTTCTAGCCTTTTTTTTAGTTTTGCATTTTCTTTATCTTTTGCTAATAAGACCTTTTTAAATTTTGCTATTTTATTATTGACATTATTCTCACTGTCCATTTATTTTACCCCCTACAAATACAAAACCATATAACATCAATAATAAATATATCAGAAATATATCTTTTTCGCTAGACTAAAAAATGCAAAAACATATTTAATCAATTTCCCCTTTCAAATGCCTTATTAAGTTTTTGAACAGCCTTTTTCTCGATTCTAGATACATAGGATCTTGATATTCCTAAAAGTTTTGCTATTTCCCTTTGAGTTTTACAACCTTCTTCAGTTAGTCCATACCTCAATAATATAATCTTTTTCTCCCTGTCTTTTAAACTATGAGACATTTTATCATAAAGCTTTTTTATTTTTATTTTAAGATCTACTTCGTCTAGCACAGCATCCTCATCTGTTCCTAATATATCTGTAAGTGTTATTTCATTCCCTTCCTTATCTATACCTATAGGTTCTTGTAAAGACACCTCCGATTTAGTTTTCTTCTCGGACCTTATACACATAAGTATTTCATTATCTATGTGTACTAAAATGATATACTTCATTTGAATCTAATTTTATGAAATTATTATATCATTTATTATGTGAAATAATGTCATTTATGATAAAATATATATATGATATATAATGGAGGTGTGCATTATTGGATAATGAAAAAGATTATTTTGAAAAAAGCATAGCAGAATTAATTCCTGGAGATATAATATTACAACCTTTATACAGAGCAGATGGACTTTTATTAATAACTAGATATAAAAAAATGTCCCGTGATTTAATAGAACTCATTAAGAAACATATTCCAAACAATTTAATGATATCAGTAAGTAGAAATGAAAATAAGTACAATTCAAATACTAGATTTGATATACTAACACATAATAATAATAATAATATAGATGATGAAATCAATAAATCTCACAATTTATTTGTAGACTTTTTGTCTAATTATCCTCTGTGGAATAACCTAAGCAATAAATTAGAATCTGCTAAGTTAAAAGAACGGGCTGAAATTATAAAAATTAATATTTTACAACTTATTGAAGAAAATGAGTCAGTAAATAGTCTTCTAGTATCTATGAAATCATATGATGACATCCTTTTAATTCATAGTATCAATGTTGCCCTTTTATCTCTTAATATAGGATTAACTTTAGAACTTAGTTTAGATGAACTTTTAGATTTAGCCTTAGCTGCACTGTTTTCAAACATAGGTTTTACTAAATTCCCTAAAAAAGAATTTAAAAGGTTTTTGATGTCAGAACGTACAGCATTAAAGCCTATAAAGGCTCACTTTGAATTATTTAATCAGCTCACTTCTTCTTCTCCACTTTTGAGAAAAAAATCTATAATATTTGGTATATTAGACCACCATGAACACTATGATGGCTCTGGGTATCCCATAGGTAAAAAAGGTACTCAGATATCTTTATATGGTAGAATTATAATGATTGCACATAACTATGATGAATTAGTTGGTGGATACAATAATAAAAGAACCTTTCTGCCAGTGCATGCTATAGGACATATATATGAAGATAATTATAGTAAATACGATAAAGATATTATAAATATATTTATACATAGGACAACCCATTTTAAACTAGATGCAATAATAAATATCAAGAATAATATTAAAGCTAAAATAATTGATTTTGAAGATTTTGTCCATTCACCTCATCTCCCTACTATAGAATTGACAAGTGGTAAAATAATTAATATGAAGAACTCATCTATTTCTCAAATATAAATCAGAAAAGTCATGATGCTACTATAGTAACATCATGACTTTTTATTATATCTTAAATTTAGATACTGCTTTCTGTAGATTTTCAGCTAAATTAGCTAATGATTCACTTGCTTCTGCAATCTCTTCCATAGATCCTGTCTGTTGTTCTACAGATGCAGATGCTTCTTCAGTTCCTGCAGCATTTTCTTCAGCAACAGCTGATAAATCTTGCATTATATCTAATATTTTCACCTTTCTTTGGTTTATTTCTTTCTCTGATTCATCTAATTTTCTGGCTGCTTCCTCTGCTTTATTCATTGCATTTGAAATTTCATCATATTTGATTTCAGTCTCTTCCATGCTTTTTACCTGATTTTCTACTATTTGCACCATTTCTTGAATCTTTTCAACTGCCACTTTTGATTTATTCATTAATTCTTCTATTATATAATTTATTTTCTCTGTTGATTTAGTGGATTGATCTGCAAGATTTTTTATTTCTTGGGCTACAACTGCAAAACCTTGACCTGCTTCCCCTGCTCTAGCTGCTTCTATAGCTGCATTTAATGCCAATAAATTTGTCTGTTCTGCAATTGAAGCTATCAAATCACTAGCCTCTCCTATATCCTCCATACTTCTATTCGTTTCCTCTATAACTTCAGATATACTCCTAGTTGATGATTCCGTTTCATTAGTCTTATGTTTTAAATCTTCTATTATTATAAGACCTTCGTCTATAAGCTGAGAAACATGCTTAGAAGAACTCTCTAACGCTTCAACATATTCTTGATTGTTTTCAATTAATCCTCCTAATTCTGCTACTCTTTCTACCCCTGACTCTGTATTCTTAGCTTGATCAGTGGCTCCTTTAGCAATCTCTTCTATAACTTTTGCCACTTCTTCAGATGCCAATGCCGACTGTTCAGAAGTTGAATTCAATTCTTCTGATGATGAAGCTACAGTTTGTGATGATTCTAGCACCTCTTCTATTAGTTTCCTAAAATTATTTGTCATAGTATCAAATGCCTTTCCTAGTCTACCAATTTCATCTTTTCTTTTCAATAGATTCTGTGGAATATCAATACTGAAATCTCCTTCAGAAATAGTATGACAATGACCCTCTATTTCTCTTAATGGTCTAGATATATTAGAAGATATTAATATAATAATAACAACAAGTATTAACAATCCAATCAGATAAATAATAGACATTATACCATTTAATCCGTTTATTTCTTCCATAAACTCTTCTACTGTTATACTTGAAAGTATCGCCCAATCATTTATATCTACCGATGCATATCCTGCATATTTTTCTTCCCCATTTATTGTAAATGTGCCAGTACCACTTTGTCCTGATACTACTTCATCCGCTATATCTCCCAATTTTAATTCCGTTATATTTTTTAATATCATTTCTTCATTGGGATGATAAATTATCTTGCCTTCAGATGTCAATAGTCCAGCATATCCTGATTCACCTATTTTATATTCCTTCATAATACTTATCAAATCATCTATCTTTAAATCTACTGCTACAACTCCTAATGCCTCATCATTTTTATCAAATACTGGTTTTATAATACTTACAACCATAGCATTTGTAACTTTGTCTCTATAAGGCTCTGTAAAAATCAAACCCTTTTTTTCATAAGCTATGTTACGCCACGGTCTTTCCTCTATAATCCAATCCTCAGGTGAATTCCACTGATCATGGGTCACTAAATAACTGGCATCATCCAACGCTATCCATACCAATGCTAGATTGGAGTCCGTTTCTTGTATAGATTTTAAAGATTTTATCACATCTTCATATTGCTCATTATTTCTAACATCTGCCCTATTTTCCACTTGGTTCATAAATTTTATTATATCTTGATTACTAGTCATCTGATCAACTTTAATTGCACTTTCTAAAAAAAACTCATTTATTCTCAAACCTGCCTTCTCAGATTCCAATAAGAGTCTTTTGTATGTATCCCTTTCAATAATACTTTGGGAATACATCCTGACAACTAAACCCGTAGCTATAAATATTATAATTATTATAGCTGAAATATAAATTGTAATCCTTTTGCTTATGCTATTCATTTTTAACATTTTGTTCCTCCTTTATTGTTAGATTTTATATTATAATTAAGACAATTTTTATAAATATCTGATGATTTTAATATAACAATCTTTTTTCACCAAATAAAATATAAATTGCACTTCATTAAATATATAATTATAAGATTTAATTTGACTATTTTTAAATTTTTATATATAAATTTTATTCCATATTTAACCATAATATTGCCATAATTTTCAACATTATTTTTATACCCGATATTTTTTTGAATATTCAACCTACTTATTTTTATATAAAAAATTCCCTATAAAATATAGGGAATCAAGCTGTTGACAAATATATGATTGTGATAAAGGTATAAGCTAGTTCTTAGTTCTTAGTCAATGGTGGAAATCCTATGGATTTCATCATTAAACTAATAACTACTAACTGTTACCTACTAACTATCTTCTATACTTTAAACTTATTGACAATTTGTTGAAGTTCAATAGCTAAATCAGACAATGACTCACTTGCTGAAGCCAGTTCTTCCATAGATGCAGTCTGCTCTTCGGTAGCTGCAGAAACATTTTCTATTTGCTCTACTACTTCTCTTGTATTTTTTTCTATTTCATCAGTTGAATCTAAAACATTATAACTAGATTGCGATAATCCTTCAATGTCAGTATTTATTTCTTTTATTCCACCATTGATTTTCACTATGTTTTGAGCTATCTCATTAAAAGTTTTTTCAGAGATACCTGCTATTGTATTTCCATTATCAATACATCCTTTATTTTTCTCCATAACTTGTTTAGCTTTATCTATATTTTTTATATTATTATGTATTAATTTATCAATACTTTTAGTTGCCTCCTGAGTGTTGTTTGCAAGAGTTCTTATCTCATCCGCTACAACTGCAAAACCCTTACCTGCTTCTCCTGCCCTTGCCGCTTCGATAGCAGCATTTAACGCCAATAAATTTGTCTGTGCTGAAATATCTTGAATCAAATTAATCATTTTATTCATTTCATCTGAGCTGTTTGTTATATTAAAAAGTACTTCTTCTATATCTTTAGAACTTCCCTCTATCTCTTTCATCTGCTTAGTTACGCTTCTAAGTTGTTTTTCTCCTTCATCAGTCTCTTCATATATACTTTCGGTAACCAAAGCTATATCACTAATCTTTGTATTTATATTATCTATTCTATTAACCATATCTTTAATTAATTGATTAGACTTTGCAATAGCATTCATCTGATTTTCTGCATTTGTTGATACCTCATTAGCTGAACCAGCTACCTGTTCAGATGCAGCTGCTGATTGCTGTGATGTTGACATAAGTTCTTCAGAAGAAGATACATCAGATGAAGCCTCACTAATTTGTCCTATTATACTTCTCAAACTATTAGTTAATGATTGAAAAGAATTTGCTAGCTTTCCGATTTCATCTTTTCGTTTTTTATTGTTCTCTGGAACATCTATACTAATATCTAATGACGCCATAATCTCTCCATACTTTGTAGCCTGTAATATGGGACTAGATATATTAGTTCCCAATATAAAGGCAATTATTATGCCTATAATTAATGCTGCGATGGTCAAATATAAAAGATTCCTCCCTAGATTATTTACACCTGCTAATATATCATCTTCATCTGCACCCACTCCAATAATCCATTCTTTAGTACTCATTGGCTCCAGTGCAAAGTATCTCCCCTCGCCATCAATATTATATCTAATAATGCCCTTCTTTTCTTCACCTAATCCTTTAACTGCTAATCCCCATTCTTTTAAGTTAGTATTATTCTCTATTTCCTCAAACAAATTTACTCTCTCTAACAAGTTCTTTGTTTTTATGAGCAAAAAATGTTCCATCTTCTCCTATTATATATGCATAACCATTTTCCCCAAATCCTAAATCCTTAATTATGTCATTTAACACTGCTCCATCTCTTGTTCCTATTAATGCTCCTATTACATTGCTATCTTTTATTATTGGTACTGTATATATAAGTACTAAATTATCTGTAGTTTCACTCTTTACAAGTTCGGAAATGTTTCCTTGTCCAGCTAATGCCTTCTTTATATACTCTTTATCTCCAACATATCTACTTGTTCCATCTATATATTTAGCCATACCATCCGAATAGACTATCGCTAAATCTGAAAATTCATCCATTGATTTCAATTGCTCCTCTAATAGCAATTTTTGTTTATTCCATAACATATCTTGAATTTCATTATCAGAAGATATTGCTTTAAGCACATTTAAATTAGTTTCTATCCTACTTTCTATAAGTTTCACAGCATTTTTTGACAATAATTTTAACCCTTGTTCTACTTCATTAATAGATTCTTCTTTTGATAATTTAAAAGATATCACACTCAAACATAAGGTAATTACTAAAATAACTATAAAAAAAGATAAAATCAATTTTTGCTTTATACTTTTCATATTATCACCACCTGTATTTTTTTGTATTAGTTAATAATATTATACCTAATCATCTATGTTGAATTTTGTCATAATTTGTTATATTCAGAAAATTTTTTCGCCTATGAAAAAAGAGGGGGGGCATAAACCCCTCCTCTTTTTTCTATCAATTTACATATACTTTTTTAGAATATAAACTATATTTTGATTCTAAAGATTATATTTTGACAACTTTAGCATTATTTTGACACCGGGCAAACACTGTTGTTTTCAACATTATTTCCCGAGCAATACTTTATATCTCAAACGCTTTTCAATATAGATTCTATTTCTTTTTGTATACTATTTAATTCTTCTCCCAACACATTTAGTTTATTATATATAAACTCTTTAGAACTTTCATGTTCCCTTATATCCTTTTTACTATAGCTATTATTTAATATCTTTTTATTCCTATCTCCATTATTGTCACCTTTGTACATAATAAATACCCCTTTTCATCTGTATTTTTCATTGTTTTGAAAAATTATCCCCTGATAAAATTAAAAAAATGTCTCTATTTTTTGTCCATCAATCTCTATAACCCTTAATTCATTTGTGGGAAACCATAATATATTTCCCTCTTTATCACTCACTGCTGCCACAGCAATTTGTCCTTCATCCTCTTCAGGCATTAAATTTCCAAAGAAAATCCCTGGCCTAGAAGATTTATACAAACCATATCCTGTCCCTATAAGAATATAGTTCTTTTGTGATTCTATATGGGTTACTAAAGTTGTCATATTATAACCTCCTATGATATAGCATATACTTTAAAATATTATATCATATACAATAATGGATTATTATTACAAAATTATTTCAAAATTAGCTAGATGGTTGCATATCTCCTATCAACTTTCTCATCCATTTTCCCGATCTATACCTCATCACTGATACCACACATTTAATCATTTCTTCACCTGTTACCAACAAAAACACTTGATATACTTCTAGCTTTAATACCAATGCCCCAAAAAGACATAACGGAACTCCTACTAACCACATAGTAATCAATTCAACTTTAAGCACATATGAAGTATCTCCTCCTCCTCTCAATATTCCAACTATAAGGAGGACATTAATAAATCTGATGGGTAAAATTAACGCTGTGATAATAAGCATATACCAAGTGCTATTATATACTTCGTTAGATATATTGTAAAAACTCAAAATAAATTGAGCCGATAAAGCCAACAATGCCCCCATTGCTATGGATAATAATAAAGATATCTTAATCAATTTATTAGAGTAATATTTTGCTATTTCAAAATCATTTCTTCCAACTTCATTTCCCACCATTACACATGCTGCATTAGATATAGCAAAAAGTATAACTAAAAACATATTTTGTACACTCATATTTATTTGAACTGCTGCTATAGACTTAGTTCCCATATTCCCATATATTATAGAATAAATGACCATGCCTAATCCCCAACATAATTCATTGATTACTACAGGATTTACTACTGCTATAGTCTTCTTTAGAAAATCAAAATTGAAACTAAACATATCTTTAAAATTAGCACTTAACACATGTTTTTTTGCATATATAAAACTTAACATCAATATCATTTCAACTATTCTAGCTATAAGTGTAGCTATAGCAGCACCCTTTACTCCCAATGCAGGCATATTAAAATGACCAAATATAAGTATATAATTTAAAATAATATTTACCACAAGTGCCGCAGCACTACATAGCATAGGTAAAAAAGCCTGTTGAACTCCCCTACTAGCTATACCGTATGCCAATGATATAGATACAAAAATATAACTAATACTTACAATAGCCAAGTAATCTTCACCTAAATTTATTACTATGCTGTTATTATTAAATATTTTAATAATATCTTCAGTAAATCCTTGAGCTACTCCTAAAAAAATTAAGCTCATGATCAATCCACCAATGATAGATATACCCAATATTTTTTTTATATTTCTAATATCTTTATTACCCCAAAATTGAGATATAAGCACATTACAACCAGAACATATCCCCATTACTATTAGATTAAAAACAAAAAAATATTGGTTTGCAATTCCCAATGCAGCAACAGCTTCGTCTCCCAATTTTCCTATCATAAAATTGTCCATTAAGTTAATAGAAGATGTTATGAAAAATTGAACCATTATTGGAAAAGCAATAGTAAGAAGTAATTTATAAAATAGTTTGTCTTTGTTCATCACCGATTCCTCCTAAACATATTATTGCATAAAAAAAACACTACTCCTTGAAAGGTTTATAGTGGATTTCATCACTGGCATTTGGTGTTTCTGTTTAATTATACTTAAAGAATATTAACATATTTTTTCAAATAAATCAATATAAACTTTATAATATTAATTATGGCATCTCTATAGACAACAAATATATGTTATAATAAACTTTACTTTATAGAAAGGACGGTACCTTTATAATATGACTTTAATTAAATTAAAAGATAAACGAACAAAACCTAAAAAACGTTCAATTTTTAAAAAGATATTACCTCTTACATTAATACTAATTTTACTAATATTTATTAATAGCTTATTAATTCCTTTGCCCGATGGACTTGCCTTTGAAAGCAAAGCATATAATATATCAGATATAGATTTTTTATATGACTTAACATATGAAAATAATAATGAAACCATCTATGAACAAAACATATTGGACTCACAGCTAAAATTAATAAGACAAGCTAAAGAATTCATTATAATAGATATGTTTCTATTTAATGATCTTAAACAATCTCGATATGATTTTCCAAATATATCTGAAAAATTAACTAATACACTTATAAAACAGAAAAACAATAATCCTAATATAAATATACTATTTATCACTGATGAAATTAATAATTTTTATGGTTCCTATGAATCTAAATTCTTAAAAAAATTAAAAGAAAATGACATAAATGTGATTATAACTGATTCAAAAAAATTAAGGGATTCAAATCCAGTTTATACAAGCTTTTGGCGTGCTTTTATTCAATGGTTTGGTGTTAAAGGTCAAGGCTGGATTGACAATGCCTTTAGCCCAAATGGGGATGATGTTACCCTTAGGTCATATATGAAACTCCTCAACTTTAAAGCTAATCACAGAAAAGTATTAATTACTGAAAATGGAGCCATAATATCATCTGCTAATATTCACGATGCCAGTGGTTATCATTCTAATATTGCTTTTAAGGTTAGGGGACAGATATTAAAGGATTTAATAAATTCAGAGTTATCCATAGCTAAATTTTCAGAAAATGAATTTGATGAATCTAATTATAATTATAGCGACAAAAATGACGATCCAAAACCATCCAATATTAAAGCTAAAATCATAACAGAAGGCAAGATAAGAGAAAACCTTATTTCAGAAATAAAAAACACTAACCTCAACGATAAAATAACTATGGGTATGTTTTATTTATCCCATAGAGGTATAATACAAGAATTGATTGATGCCAGTAATAGAGGTGTTAATATTAAGTTAATATTAGATCCCAATAAAGATGCATTTGGTTTCGAAAAGAATGGTATACCAAATAGACAAGTAGCTGAAGAATTAATAGATAAAAGTAACAACAAGATAGACATAAGATGGTATGATACCAGTGGTGAACAATACCATGCTAAAATTACGTTAATTGAAAAAGAAAATGAAACTGTAATAATTGGTGGATCTGCTAACTTGACCAGAAGGAATATAGATAATTACAATCTAGAGTCCAATATAATGATTTCTGCAAATCCAAAGGACAAAATAGTTTTTCAGATATCTAGATATTTCAATAGGATATGGAATAATATAGATGGGCATTTTACAGTAAAATACAAAAACTATCGTGAAGAAAACATGTTTAAGTATTTATTATATAGATTCCAAGAGTGGAGTGGTATGGGAACCTTTTAGACACAATTTTATAGATAAATATATATAGTATTATAAAAAACATAGTATTATCTATGCATCTGGCTGCATAAGTGGCCAGCCTAGTCCCTTTTTTTCTATCATATGTAGTTATAGCTTTTATAAGACCAATAGTTCCAATAGATATAAGATCATCTAAATCTTTACCAGTGTTATGATATTTTTTTACAACATGGGCAACTAATCTTAAATTTTTTTCTATCAAAATATTTTTTGCATCCTCATTTCCACATTCATACAATATCAAATACTTTTCTTCTTCCTCTTTATTCAACGGTTGAGGAAAAGACGTGTTATTAGTTAAATAACCTACACACATCAGCAAAGGCTCTAAAGCCATAAGCAATGAAAATATTACAGTACTCCACATCTATATGCACCTCCAATGATTAAATAAACCCCTTATATAGATATATGGTGCTACACAATAAAATGTGCAAGTACATTTTTAAATATCAAATCTCATATTTAGAAAATTGTAAATATGTATCATAGGATATCATGAATCTAACAGCCTTATTCTGCTCTACAATTCTATCTTCTTTAGATGTCCATATGGGCACATCCACATTGAGCTTATCACAAATACCTACTAAGGCTAAAAAAAAGTCTTTTTTGTCATGATATTCCTCTTCAAAACTAAATACTGGTTCATCTTTTCTTATTATTTCTCCCTTTAATATCTTCATCTTATGAACTCCTTCCCGTCATTTTACCAAAGGGCAAGGATATGGCTTCTATAAAGATAACAACCCTTGCTGTAATAGAATACTTTTCAGGCATAAAAAAAGTAATTGCTATAGCTATAAATAGAAATAATATAGATAATATTTTAATTTTCTTTCTTCTTACATCACTTAATATGGGCTTATTGGGATGATCCACAGGAGCAAATAATATGAAGAGTCCCAAGGCTATAGTCCCCATAATACCTTGTATTAAATTAGTCAAATGTATATTTCTACCTATATAAATAGATACGGCGAATATGCCCAGTGTTGTAAAAAAACAACTCCAATATCCATTGGAGTGATATCCTCCAGCAATCATCCTTAAAGACCCAAAAAACAACATCGCAACAATAAAATACTTTATAGATGAAAAAAATCCAAATATTCCAAAATATAATATGGTTTTGCTGATCTCCTCCAATATACAAATTAATCCGTATTCAATTTTTTTTAGCTGAATATTATCTAATTCACTATTATTTCTATATATTAAGTGGGTGAACCTCTTTGCCAGTGCTTCCATCTTCATCATTCCTTAACATATTTTCTTCAAATGTAATCAAAAATTGTGTCTCATTTTCATCACTAAATACCTCTATTTTACCATCATTTTTCTCTACTAAACTCTTAGTTATAAACAGACCTAAGCCATGGTCCGATTTATCCTCTGTCTTAGTAGAAAATCCATTATCAAATATCTTTTTTATGTGGTCGGGAGAAATTTCAGGGCCATTATTGGCTATAGATATATGGTATCTACCATCTTCAATATATGTAGAAAAGGAGATTACCCCATTGTCCATATCTTGAGATATTATTGCATCGAAGGCATTGTCGATGATATTACTCAATATACTCACTATATTGTAGTCATCCATGGGTACCATAGATAATGGTTGCTCAAAGTCCACATCTAAAACTATATCATTTTCAAATGCATAATTGCTCTTAACTGCCAACAATCCATCTATGTAATCATTTCCAGTATTATAAAAGTGGTATGATTTCTTTAGATTAACAGAAAGGCTGTCCAAATATTTTTTAATCCTATCCAATGCATTGGGTTTATTCAATACACATATGGCATGTATGGTATTTATATGATTGGAAAAGTCATGCTTTTCCCGTCTTATTATATTTACAACTGTCTCTAGATTATTGATGTATTCATCCTGCATCTCTGACTTATATTTAATCTTAAGCAATTTTTCTTGCTCCCTATATATTAAATAACCGAAGAGTATGAATAGAAAAAATAATATAGATAGTAATACCTCATATAATACTATATTTTCTCTGCTTGAAACTGCATAGTTAAAACTTAAAACGAAAACACCCATTAAAAAAACACCAAAAAACAGATAAGATGTTATGGTATTTTCAGAATCTATTTCTATTCTTTTTAATCTTGATTGCCTTAATCTATAGAATAACATTGCTAAAGAAAGCTGGACAATTTTTGATAATATAGAAATTTTAAATCTCACTATTGGATTATTAAATATATCATTGGCAGTATATTTCCCTATAGCCGAAAACATAAAAACCATCAAAGTATCAATTGCCATTATATATATCATAATAGCCATCACAGCAATAAAAGTTGGCACAATTTTTGATGATGTGAATACTCCAAGACTTATAATCATAAAAATTGTTATTAATATGGTATGATACCCTACTGGCATATATTTCGATGCCCAATAAGCAAATATGGTATATGTTATTATAAATAAAGTAGTCCTATATATATTAGAAGCCAAAAAATTCTTTTTCCCCAATACTGCTAGAAAAAACACCATTATTATTATTGCCTCTATACTATTTACTGCAACATCATTAAAAAAAATGTAAATATTCATCAAACCCCTCCTCTACTTAAATAAAGGGGGCATCCCCTTTATTTAAGTAATTCTTCTGGGCACTTGGGTTGGTGAGTATAATATACAGATGTTGTACTAATAACAGTAGTTCCAACAAATAATGCTAAGTACGCTAATAATGTCAAAGAGCCCTTAGTAAATAGACGCTTCATATATTTCCCCTCCTTTCAATGATACTTTTCTTTATATTGTAAATTAATAAAATAATACCCATATATTCCATAGCTTTATTGTAACATACAATTTATGGGTTTGTCCATCTTCTTTGAATATTTACAATATTTTTTATGATATCATTGAATATTGGAGCTGCTGAAACCCCACCTGATACACCATCTTCTACCAATACAGTTACAACATATTTAGGTTTTTCTTTTGGAAAAAAACCTGAAAACCAGCCATGCTTTACTGCTTTTTCATTCATTATGGCCTCAGCTGTACCCGTCTTTCCCGCTGCCCCACCAAATTTTTCTAAAGAAATATAGTTTCTGGCCGTGCCCTTTTCCACTACGCCTTCCATCATCTTTTTTACAATATATGTATAGTATCCATCTATTACCCTTACATCATCATCCCTAAATATCTCCTTTATAGTTATACCGTTGGCATTTACTATACTGTCCACCAATCGCAGGTCTTTCTTGATTCCATTATTAGCTATTATCATAGTTAAATTATTTATTTGTAATGGAGTAACCTCTACTTTTCCTTGGCCTATAGATATATTTCCATAGGCAGGCCCCAATAGTTCGTCTCCCTTTGGCAAATTTCCCTTTTTTTCTTCTAATAGTTCTATCTGTACTTTTTCCCCAAATCCTAATCTTTTAGCCATTTCAACTATTTTTTTAGCACCTAATTTTTTTCCCATTTGTATAAATACTGAATTACAAGAATGATAAAATGCCTCTCTTATGGTTATATTTCCATGTCCACCTGAATTATATGAATGACATTTAATTTTCTTGTCTCCAACTAACTCATATCCACTACAAAAAAAATCCTCATTGATATCTATCATAGGATCTTCCAACGCAGCCAATAATACAACGATTTTAAATATTGATGCCGGAGGATATTCTACTTCTATGGCTTTATTATAAAAATCCATATATTTACTATACATATGACTTTCTATATTTCTTACATCTAGATTGGGACGACTAGACATAGCCAAAATATCCCCTGACTCAGCATCTGTGACTATGACAGCACCATTGATCTTTTTTTCATCCATTATTTCTTCAACAATTTTCTGTATATGATAGTCTATAGTAAGTTTTACTCCATTGGGTATCCTTAAATCTCTCTTAAAAGTCCCTAGATACCCAGCCCCAGGTATAATTCTCTTTTTCCCATCTGTCTGAAATATCAATTTGCCATAATCACTATTACTAACTAATATATCATTATAGACCCTCTCTAGACCAGTTTCACCTCTATTTTCACTTTCATTTATGTATCCTATAACATGACTTAATATATTATCATCACTATATCTTTCCACAATATTTTCTGTAAATACTCCAGGATATCTTTCTATATTAGATATGTCTTTATTTACTGCATATTCTACAACTGCTTTATTTTCGTTTATTATCGATTTCCTTTTTATATGAAACTCTTTTTCTAAATAATTTAAAACCTCATCATTATTTTTAACTAAATCCCTTATAATAAATATGGTATTATGCCTTTCCCTATTAGTTAATGGTATTAGATTTCTATCAAATATAACTCCCCTAGCAGGATATATTCTAATTTCACTATTCCTTTGAATCATTGCTTCATCTTGATATTCCCTGTGCTTTACTATTTGAATCCAAAATAATTTTCCAACCAAAAAAAGATATCCTAAAAAAAATATATTTATGAATATCATAATTCTAGTATGTCTTTCTCTTTCCATATAATAGTACCTCCATATGATGTTTATAATAATTATTATGTCCAATATCATATGGAGATATAATATCTATACATTATTTATCATTGATTTCACTTTGGTAACCATTATATCTATTGCTACTTTATTGTAACCTCCCTCTGGAATGATTATATCTGCATATTTTTTGCTTGGTTCAATAAATTGCATATGAGCAGGTCTAACTGTGGTCATATATTGCTCTATTATAGATTCCAGTGTCCTGCCCCGTTCTTTTATATCCCTTAAAATTCTTCTGATTATCCTCACATCAGGGTCTGTATCTACAAATATCTTTATATCCAATAGCTCCCTTAATTTTTCATCTTCTAACAACAATATCCCTTCAAGTATTATAATATCCTTGGGAGTAACCTTGATGGTCTCTTTTTTTCTATTATGGATTTCAAAGTCATATATGGGTTTTTCCACTGCTTGTCCTTTTAATAGCTGTGATAGATGGGCTATTAAAAGTTCATTATCAAATGCCAATGGATGATCATAATTAGTTTTTATCCGTTCTTCATAGTTCAAATGACTTTGATCCTTATAATAAGAATCTTGCTCTATAACCAAGACACTTTTTCGTGGCAAAGATTTAAATATAGACTTTGCCACAGTACTTTTACCTGAACCAGTTCCACCTGTTATTCCTACTATTATAGGTCTCTCCAAAGTCATCATTCCTCTCTAGGTTTTCTTATCATATCCCATTTTGACACAGGTCTATCTACTTTTATCTTGTATATCTGTTGAGCATGAGGTGCCACATTAATTTCATTGCCCTTTTCATCCCACATATTTTGTATATTTTGAATGAAAAAATCTCTATTAGGACCAAATATCTCAACTTTATCTCCTACAAACACTCTATTTCTCTGCTCCACAGTAGCCATATTAGTTTCTTCATCATAATCAATTACAAGACCTACAAAATCATAGTTCCTTATATATGAACTACTGGTATATAATTGATCTTCTTCTGTAGGCTTACTGAAGTAAAATCCCTTAGTAAAATCCCTATGACTGGCCTTCTTTATTTCATCTAGCCATTTAGAATCGTATTGGAAATTTTCAGGGGATTTAAGGTAATTATCTATAGCCATTCTATAGGATCTGATTATAGTTGCTACATAATAAGAACTTTTCATCCTACCTTCAATTTTAAAACTCTTTATACCTGATTTCATTAATTCAGGTATATGCTCTATCATGCATAGATCTTTTGAATTAAATATAAATGTGCCTTTATCATCTTCATAGATTGGATAGTACTCTCCTGGTCTCTGCTCTTCTACCAAACTATATTTCCATCTACATGCTTGGGCACAATTACCTCTATTTGCATCTCTAGATGTCATATAATTACTCAAAAGACATCTTCCTGAATAAGATATGCACATGGCACCATGAACAAATGCTTCATACTCGACTGTATCTGGGGTGTTTTTTATTACTTCAGATATCTCTTTTAAAGATAGCTCTCTGGCCAATACTATCCTTTTAACTCCATTATTATGCCAAAATCTTGCACTATGATAGTTTGTAGTATTAGCCTGAGTACTTAAATGAATTTCTAAATTAGGAGCTACCTCTTTAATCATACATATAATTCCAGGATCAGATACTATTACAGCATCTACATTTGCAGATTCTAATTCTAATATATATTCACTCAATCCATCAAAGTCTTCATTATGAGGTATGATATTTAATGTTACATATACTTTCTTTTTTCTTGTATGGGCAAATTCCACAGCCTCTTTTATTTGATCTATGTCAAAGTTTTTAGCCTGAGCTCTAAGTCCAAATTTATTTCCACCCAAATAAACTGCATCTGCTCCATATATTATTGCCATTTTTAATTTCTCCAAATCTCCTGCAGGAGCTAGTAATTCAATGTTATTCATCATCTGTTGTCCTCCTCTTATACGAAATAGCTACTCCATCTCCTAATGGCATAATACTAGACTCAAATATGCCACTATTAGAGATATAGTCAAGATATTCTCTCATCCTTCTAACAATCGTTTTTTTCCTTCTAACTACCAAATCATCATTTGCAACCATACCTTTAAATAAAACATTATCCGATATAATAATCCCTTCATCTTTAAGGTTTCTTATACAATAAGGTAAAAACTCCATATATTTACCTTTAGCAGCATCTATAAATACTAAATCAAATTTTTCATCTATATTAGGAAGTAAATCCTGAGCTTCCCCTTGTAAAATATGGATAATATCTTGAAAATCTCCTTTAGATATATTTCCCTCAGCTATATCTACCATATCTTTTCGTCTTTCAATACTTGTAACCTCACCATAATAATCCATTGCATCAGCCATTATCATAGCAGAGTATCCTATAGCACAGCCTATTTCTAATATTTTTTTCGGTTTTTTTATCTTTATCATCACCTTTAAAAACTGAGCTACCTCTGGATGAACTATGGGAATATGGTTAACTTTCGCGTATTCTTCCATTTCTTTGAATACTTCATTATTTTCAGGTATAACTTCCCTTATATAGTCTTCTATATATTCCTTATTTATATTGCTCAAAAATATCCACCTCTAGTCTATTTCTATTGTTTCCTTATTCTATTTTTTGCTCTTATATGGTCATCATAATCAGTATTAAAAACATGAGTTCCATCTGGTTTAGCTACAAAATATAAATATTCTGTTTCCTTTGGATTTAAAGCTGCCTCAATTGATTCAAGTCCTGGAGAAGCAATAGGACTTGGAGGCAAACCATTATTTATATAAGTATTAAATGGAGATGTGATTTCCGTATCTTTAGTTGATAATATAGGCTTCCTTTCTCCTAACACAAACTGTACTGTGGCACATGACTGTAAGGGCATATTTATGTCTAACCTATTATAAAATACTCCCGCAACAACAGGCCTTTCATCATCTGCCATGGCTTCCCTTTCAATTATAGATGCCAACGTTATAAATTGATTCAAATCTAAACCCATTTTAAAGGTCTGATCCTTTAATTTTTCTTTATAAACATTCTCAAATCTCGATAGCATTTTATTTACTATCTCCTCTTCTGTAGCATCTATAAAAATTTCATATGTGTCTGGAAACAAATATCCTTCCATTGTAATTCCTGAAGATAATTCATCTATAAATTCATATTCTCCTCTAAAATTATCAATATCTGATGTGATTTCCATGAATTTATCTCTATTTATTAATCCTTGCTCAGACAACCTATCTGCTATCTGTCTAAGCTCAAATCCCTCTGGTATAGTAAATTTAGTGGTCTCCTTTAGCACTCCACCCTCAACTAATTCATTTAGAATTTCCTCAGAAGACATAGAAGTATTTAATATATAATTACCTGCCTTTAATCTACCATCCATACCCTTTAATTTTGCTGCAAGTTTAAAAATAATTTCATTTTTTATAAGATTACTATTATGAAGAATGTCTGTTATAGTATCTGTATTGCTACCGCTAGGTATAAAAACAGACACTTCAATGGCATTCTCTTCAGTATGAACAGGCTCAAGACTCATATATATATAGTTTTTTACACCTAATCCCAAAGCTACAATTAAAACTAAAAGTACAATAAATATTTTCCCTTTACTAGATTTTTTTTTCTTTAGGGCAGTATTCATTATTTTCCCCCTTCCAATTGTCAATAAACTTCTATCTAATTATACAATTTAAATAGTTTTTTTACAAGAATATATAGTATATACCACATCTAGACAATATCAAATAATATATATCATAAAAAATAGGGGCTCAAAAGCCCCTAGATTATTAACAAACATACAGTTATAATAACAAAAGTATGAAATAAAAGTTAGTAGCTTGTAGCTTAATAATGAAATTCATAGGATTTCTACCATCAACCACGAACTACTAACTATACTAGGAACTTAAAAGCCCCTATTTTAAATACTACTTAGACTCAATCTCCAATACTTCCCCTAGTATCTTATTGACATCATTCATCATCTGTCCAAATCTCATTTCCCATTGGAAAAATTCATTGATTTTGGGATCTCCCATTAATATTTCTTCTAGCTTTTTCATTTGTTCCATTTTAGAACTATCTACTTCTTTGCCAGACATTTGAGCCATCTGTATTTCCATAGCATTATTTCTAAAATCTTCAATCATCTCTTTAGTCTTGGGATCACCATATAAATCATCATGTATGTTTTTATAACTCTTATACTCATCTGAACTCTTTATAGCCCTAGCTAAATTATGGGCAGCATCATAAACATTCATAAAATCCCTCCATATATATAGTTTATAAGTTTATAAATATAGGTACCAAAATAGGTACTGCAGATGATAAAATAACCCCCGTTATAAAAGATACTATGGCAGTTTTGGGATTAGTTGCACTAGATATAATAGGTAATGAAGTATCCATAGCCGTAGCACCAGCAGGAGCTATGCTTTCAAAGTCTCCAATATATTTTGCTATTAGTGGTATAGTTATTAATGCTATTATCTCTCTAGTTACATTGGATATAAATGCCAATGCACTTAATTCTGCAGAATAACCAGTAAGCATCATAGCAGATAATGTATACCACCCTAGCCCTGCTCCCACAGCACTAGATTCATTAAAAGGAAGCCCCAATATAATGCCTGCAACTACGCTCCCTGCTATACTACCTATTATTATCATTATTGGAATCAATAAAATTTTCAGTCCCAACTTTTTAATCTTTTGTAGTACTTCTTTATTTCTACCTATATCCATCCCTACAAAGAATAATAATAGACATAATCCAATATCAATAACATAGTCAGTATAATTAAATACTACATCTGGTAATACAAAATATCCTGCTCCAATCCCCAATGCAACTGTTAATATTATCTTAATACTCATTTTCAGCCCCCACCTTCTCTTCATTTTTAACTATAAATCCCTTCACTAATTTTACTAATATTACACTGAAGGCTATAGAAAAAATTGAAATTATTAGAGCCTGAAACCCTAGCTTTAGAAAAGAGGATATAACTTTATCATCTAGACCTATCCTAACCCCCATAATAAAAAGCAAAAACAATAAGCAGATCGTCTGGATAATATCCAATTTCCCATGAATCTTTTTACCAAATACATCCTTGTAACTAAATACTCCTCCAATTACTAAAATCCCTAAATACATTAATAATCTCATCCCCATGATAAAACCTCCTTTGATGCTATTTATCTAATAACTATGCCCCAAACATAGTTATCGTTAACCTCATATCCCCAATTACACTTCCATAATTATAGGAAGTATCATAGGATTTCTCTTTATTCTTTCGTAAAGGAAATTCCTTAATACATCTCTTATGCTAGATTTTAATGTAGACCAATCAGTTATATTATTTTTTTCACACTCTTCTAATACTTCTCTAACTGCTTTTCTAGCTTGCCCTATTAAATCTTCAGACTCTCTCACATACACAAATCCCCTAGATATTATATCTGGACCTGCAACTACCTTTCCATTTTCTTTAGTTATAGTAACAACTACTATCAACAATCCATCTTCAGAAAGGTGTTTTCTATCTCTTAACACAATATTTCCTACATCCCCTACTCCCAAACCATCTACTAGGACATTTCCAGCAGGCACAGAACCTGCAAATCTTCCACTATTCCTTGTGAATTCCATCACTGAACCATTTTGTGCAATAAAAATATTTTCTTTATCCATACCCATTTCTTCTGCCAATTGTCCATGCTGCTTTAAATGTCTATACTCTCCATGAACAGGTATAAAAAACTTTGGTTTAACCAATGCATGTATAAGTTTTTGTTCCTCTTGGCATGCATGACCTGATACATGCACATCAGCTAAAGCTTCATAAATAACATTGGCACCCTTTTTAAATAACTGATTTATAACTCTAAATACTGTTTTTTCATTTCCTGGAATAGGTGTAGCTGATATTATAACTAAATCCCCAGGGATTAATTCCATCTGTCTATGATCTGAAGATGCCAATCTAGATAAAGCAGACATAGGTTCTCCCTGACTACCAGTAGTAATTACTACTACCTTATTATCAGGATATTTGTCCATATCCTTAATGTCTATTAAAGTTCCATCAGGCACATTTAAATATCCCAATTCCTTTGACACATTAACCACATTTACCATACTCCTACCCGAAACTACAACTTTTCTGTCAAACATTACTGCAGCATTTATTATCTGTTGTACTCTATGAACATTTGATGCAAATGTAGCTACTATAATCCTCTGTTTAGCATTCATAAAAATATCCACAAATGTGTCTCCAACAGTTTTTTCAGACATAGTATATCCTTTTCTTTCAACATTTGTACTATCAGACAATAATACTAATACGCCTTTTTTTCCTAACTCAGAAAATTTGTGTAAATCCATCATCTCACCATCGATAGGGGTATAGTCAATCTTAAAGTCTCCTGTGTGTACTATTATACCTTCAGGGGTGTGTATTGCAAGAGCTGCTGAACCTGGTATACTATGGCTAGTCTTTATAAATTCTATCTTAAATTTACCTAGTGTTATAGCGTTACCAGTATTAACAATATTCAGTTTTATATTGTTGATACCTTGTTCTTTTAACTTATAGTCAACTAAACCCAATGTCAATTTCGTGCCATAAATAGGCACTTTTATCTTTTTCAACAAATAAGGCAATGCTCCAATATGGTCCTCATGTCCGTGAGTCAATACAACTCCCTTTATTTTTTCTCTATTCTTAAGCAAATATGTTATATCAGGTATAACTACATCAATACCCAACATTTCATCCTCTGGAAAGCTAAGCCCACAATCTACTATGATTATTTCGTTTTTGTATTCAATCACAGTTATATTCTTTCCAACTTCATTCAGCCCTCCTAAGGGTATTATTTTTAGTTTTGATTTTTTATTTGTCACTGTAACACGCTCCTCTTATTTCTATATCATCATTATTTTATCAAAATTTTATCTTTTTATAATTTGTTCTATCAAATATTTTTTATAACCGAACCATGGCCTTTTTGTTTTGTAATCTTTCCAAAAAAATAAATCCCCGGTGGGATTTATTTTTTGCAGTCTTTACAATATCCAAAAAATTTGACATTGTGATCAACTATTTCAAACTCCCCTTCTTTCTCAATAGCATCTTCCAGATTCTCCAACAAATCCAGCTTTACCTCTATAACTCTTCCGCACCCCAAACATATCAAATGGTGATGGTGATGATTGTCATCATTTTCTAAATTTATTTCATATCTGCTACACCCATCATCAAAATTAAGCTTATACACTAACCCTAACTCTTCTAACAACTGTAATGTTCTATATACTGTAGCCAACCCTATTTCAGGATATTTTCCCTTTACCTTATCATATACCTCTTCAGGGCTAAGATGATCACCGGAATTTTCTGCAAATACATCATAGATTACCCTTCTTTGGGTGGTTAATTTATAACCCTTTTCTTTTAATTTAGATCTTAAGTTCTCTTCATTTATACTCATTCACAACCCACCCGCTTAAAGTAAATTTAAATTTATATAAAATACAATATATAACCCCACTAAAGTCCATATTAATAGTCTATATATGTGATATGAAAAAGTCAACAAATATGTTAATATTTTTCATATCATCATAAGATAACCTAAATATTTCTAACTATATCTCTACAGGTATTTCTTTTGCTAAAGATATACTATCCCTATTTACATTACAAGTTATCGCCCTTATTATTATATTTTCATTATAAGCGTTTTTTAAGTTTTTTGCAAATTCGGGATCCATTGTCTTGTTTGGTATAAATACACTTGCATCTTCTCTTTGAATAATAAAAAATATTCCGCAATCTATACCCAACCCTTTAGCTCGTATCAATTCTTTTACATGTTTACTTCCCCGTTTAGTAGGGGCATCTGGAAACATTGCAATGCCGTCTTCAACTAAAGTAACACATTTAACTTCTATCAATACTCTATTTAACCCAGTTAAACCAATATCGAATCTACTATTACCAAATGTAACTTCTCTATTTACTTGATTATATCCTTTAAAATAGTTTATATCTCTATTTTTAAATGCTAAATATAATAACTTATTAGGCATTCTAGAATCTATATTAATAACCATTGAATTTTTATATACCATTAATAAATCATACTTTGTTTTTCTCGATTCATCATATACCCTTCTCAATATTACACGGTTATCTTCAATTAATAACTCTGTCATCCTACCACTATTTGGAACATGAGCTAAATGAGTTTTTCCATCTATCTCTACTTCAGCAACAAATCTATTTAGCCTTCTTTTAAAAATACCTTCTACTAAATTTTCTTTATTTGATATATGCATAGACAATCACCAAAGTCTTTTATTCTTCTTCCAACATTTGACCATATAAATCCCTTATATCATTGTATTCAGATTCATCTTCAATAACAGAAAGATAAGAATCACCTTTTTCATCATATTCTACTCGTAGTAACACCGCTTCATCTTTATCCATTTCTTTAACAACTGCATATTCTACTTCTTCAACCTCAAAGTAGTCTACCAGTTCAAATTCGAATCTTTTACCATCTTCATCATAAAATTCAAAGACATTTTTTTTCATTATTTCCATCATCCTCTCTTTTTATCTAAATAAGTTTGAAGAATATAGGTAGCAGCTACCTTATCTATAACCTTTTTTCTTTTCTTTCTACTAATATCTGCATTTATAAGCATTTTTTCAGCGGAAACAGTAGTAAGTCTTTCATCTTGCAAATAAATCTTTACATCTAGATGTTTTTTTATTTCCTCAATAAACTCTAACACCTTTTCTCCCTGGGGGCCTATAGTATTGTTCATATTTTTAGGTAATCCTACAACTAAATCCTCTACTTCATAAGTATCTATAAGTTCCTTTAGTTCTTTTATATCATTTTCTATATCACTTCTTCTAATAGTCTTTATTCCTTGAGCAGTAATTCCCAAAAGGTCACTAACTGCAACTCCTATAGTTCTATCTCCTACATCTAAGCCCATAAATCTCTTCATAGATTCCTCCTAATTATATGACCTTTATACAAAATTCAGGACAATTTTTTGCGCAATATCCACAAAACACACAATTCTCTGGTATACAAACAGCTTTTCCATTTTCTATTTTTATACCTCCATGTTTACAAGTATTTACACAGTTTCCACATCCTATACACCAATCAGATATATGTAATTTTCTAGTTTTTTTGTTTAATCTCTCTTTAATTTCAATAGGTATCTTGCCCGTTGTCACCATCTCTACATTAGCATCTATTTCTTCCATAGACTGCATTCCTACTGCAATTGAATGCAAAAAAGGTAAGTTATTGACAAAATTAAACGCTTCCTCTGAGCTTTTGATCAAATGTCCCCCTCCAAGAGGTTTCATTCCATATATACCCTTTCCCATATCATAGGCCTTCTTTACGTAAGATAGCATTTTGTCAATAGAACCATCTTGTATACCCAACCCTAACTTATTTATAATAGGATGAATTATTTCTATTTCATCATATTTTAAAGAATCTTTAACTGCTTCTATCCTATGAGTAGAAATACCAAATGCTCTTATAATACCTCTTTTCTTTGCTTCAATAAAATATTCTATTGCTTCATAATGACCTTTAAATGTTAATTCACTTTCTTGTTCATGTAATAAAAATATATCTATATAATCTGTATCAAGTTCTTTTAAAGCTTTTCTCAAACTATTTTTTGCTGTCTCCTTAGAATATGAATAAGACTTAGTAACAATAACAAAATCTTTTCTATTTATATATTTTAGAGCCTCTTTTATATGTTTATAATTGTCATAAAGTTCAGCTGTATCAATAAATTTAATACCTTTTTCAAAGCCATATTTTATAAGCTTTCCCGCCTCTTCGTAGCCTAGATTGGCCTGCAAAGGGCTTATTGTAAGAGAACCATAACATATTTTAGAAACTTCTATATTAGTATTACCCAATTTATTTATTTCCATTTATTTACCTCTTTTCATCATCATTAATGTTTTTCTTTGGTTTGAAATAAATTTAATCATAAATGCTAATAAAAAAATATTCAATAATGATGACAAAACAACCCCTGAATCATTAAATAAAAAGCCTATTAGCGATGCAATTAACGACGTATCGATTGCTAATAATATATTCTTATTGAAATTTAAAATATACTTTATCTCTTTCTTAAAAACTAATAATATAAATGAAATTAAAACAATGCTCCCATATAAAATATCGGACCATATACTTATACCCAATAATTTAAGATTCATTGATATTTTTCTAATTACGATGTCAAATAATTCTGTATATCCTCTATTTATCAAATGTATAAAGGTCTTATTCAAATGAGAATATGTATCACTAAAGTATAAAATAAATAAAAATATAATTGTCACCGCTATAAGGATTTTTATAATCTCTTTGACCTTTAATTCCTTAATATAGTAATAAAACATAGATACACTTATTGCAATAGTACTACCCATATTAGCTCCCATATTGGGGCTTAATAATATTAGTATACTGAATATAAAAGTCAACATTATAATCTTCTTATATTCGTTAAATCTACTTATAAATACAAGTAAAAAAGAAACTATGTATATCCCAGCTAATTCATTTCCTATTCCAAAATATCTAGCCCCTATTATAGGGTCATATCCCAATATAGAGTTTTTTATTAATATACTTCCCATAATTAAATCAAAAACTATTACGCCGTATTGTAAAAAAAATAATCTCAACAGGCTATCCTTAACAACTTTAAGGCTTAACATGGATAAAATCAATATAATTACCATATAATATACTGCCTTTTCAAAACTTAGATATGTAATAGGATATGTAATTGCAGTCAATGTAAATATAGGAATAATATTAATAGATATATTAATAATACTAATATTAAAATTAATTTTCAATAAAAATAGTAGCAACAATAACAGTATCAAAGAAATATACCCGAATCTTTTAATTACTATTTTCCTAATATAAGATATTCTATCTATTCTTTTGCTTAATCCTTTAACAAAACTATAATTATCCTTATCTTCTATAACTTCTAAAGGATTTCCATCAAATTCTTTTGTATCTACATTAAAGAACCTTAATATAGATGGGGCTATATCTAAATTAGACAAAACACCTTTTCTTTTAGTAGTATTAGAATATATAATACCAGATGGTATATTTTTTCCGTACATATATACAGGACTAAGTTTGCTACTATTCGATATGTTTTCATCACCTTGATTGGGACTTAATATTATTAATAAATCCTTTTGTTTGTTAAATCCTTCTAAAAATTGCAATAAAAAGCTATCTATATCTAAAAGTATTTTATTTCTATAATGTAAGTAGTCATCATAATTAATATTATTGGCATTTTGATAGATTCTATTTAAATCACCAAACTCAATAACTAAAAAACCAACTTCATTATCTATATTTCTAATGAGGGACATTAGTTTATTATAATCTGTACTATAAAAATAAGGCATATTTATATTTTTCCGATTTATGCTGTCAAAAAATCCATAATCTATTATGCCTTCACTATCTATGGCTAAGAGTGTATTTAATCTAATAAAACTCTCAGCAGTATCTGAATTGCCAAATACTGCTGTTTTTAATCCTAATTCATGTATACTATCACCTAAAACTCCTATCTCAGGTGAATAATAATTTTTTACATTTACTTTTTTTATAGGATTCACATCAACTTTTACACGTCCATCAATACCTTTATTAATTATAATATTTTTTTTTACAAAAGCCCTTTGGGTTGAATTAATTGTAAGATATGAACCTCCGCTATCATACCCATCTGATGCCCTAGTATTCATGATACCAAAGGCACCTTTAAATATTATTTTTTTAAAATTGTCCATTTTATTTATATCATCAATATTAGTTCTATTCATTATAAATACAAAAACTCTACTATCTTTTGCATCTTCAGAAAACCCATAAGAACTAAAGAAAAAAAGTATTGTTATAATTAATAAAAGTTTTTTATTCATTGATGATAAAATCACACCTCTTATTTATTAGCTAAATATGCCTTCAAAAGCTCTTCTAATAATTCATCTCTTTCAATTTTTCTAATCAAACTCCTTGCATTGTTATGACTTGTTATATATGTAGGATCTCCCGACAATATATATCCCACCATTTGATTTATTGGATTATATCCCTTTTCTTCTAAGGCACTGTATACATTAAAAATTATTTCCTTGGCTTCATTTATGCCTTCCTTTGGGACATTAAATTTCATTGTGTTATTACTATCTTTATTCAAAATAGAACACCCCTTTATCATATTTATCCATATATAGATTATATTCTATGTTCATATAAGATTATCCTTCTTTTACATTATACCCAGTAGGATAATCATTTATCCTACTGGGTATAAATATATTCTATATTTTCAATTGATTATTTACTAATCCCTTCACTTTGCTTAACGCTTCATCTATCTTCGAAGAATCTTTTCCTCCTGCTTGAGCCATATTGGGACGGCCTCCACCTCCACCATGGGTTACTTTAGCCACTTCCCTTACTATATTTCCACAATGAATACCTTGCTTTACTAAATCTTGTGTTGCTGTTGCTATAAAGTTTACTTTATTATCTTTACCAGTACCCAATACAATTAAAACCGATCCCATTTTATCCTTTATCTGATCTCCTAATTGTCTTAGTCCATTAATATCCATACCATCTACCCTATTAGCAATGACCTTTATCCCTTTAACTTCATAAGCACTATCTATTATATCTTGTGTCTTACTACTAGCTAACTTCATTTTTAATCTTTCAATCTCCTTTTCCAGCGTTTTGTTTTCTTGATTTAATGTCTTAGCCCTGGAAACAATATTTTCTCTATTTGTTTTAAGTAATTCTGCTAACTGTAAAGCTTTATTTTCCATATCATTTATATATTCATAAACTTTATATCCTGTTATAGCCTCAATTCTTCTTATGCCTGATGCTATGCCCGATTCACTTAATATTTTAAACATACCTATTTCACTTGTATTATTTACATGGGTTCCTCCACATAACTCCATACTAAAATCTCCAATTTTTATAGTTCTTACTTTATCCCCATATTTTTCATCAAATAAAGCAGTAGCTCCCATTTCTTTAGCCTCTTCTAAAGTCTTTTCTAATACTAATACTTCCAAAGATTCAAATATTTTATCATTAACTATTTTTTCTATTTGTTCTATTTCCTTAATTTCTAGTCCCTGGAAATGAGTAAAATCAAATCTTAATCTTTCGTCAGTAACTAAAGAACCTGCTTGGTTAACATGCTCCCCTATAACTTCCTTTAAAGCTTTATGCAATAAATGAGTAGCAGAGTGATTTCTAGCTATGCTATACCTCTTTTTATTGTCTACAGATGCAACTACTTTTTCGTTATTACCTATTTTTCCATTTTTCATAACAACAAAATGTAATATTTTGTCATCAGATATCTTCTTTGTATCTTTTACTATACCCTTTCCACAGTTATTATAAACTATACCATGATCACCTATTTGTCCTCCACTTTCTCCATAAAAAGGTGTCTCTTTAAGTATTATAATTCCTTCTTCTCCTTCTTTTAATTCTTCTGATACTTCATTTTCTTTAATTATCATAAGGGTCTCTGTCTCCAGTGATAATTTGTCATAACCTTTAAAATATGTCTCTGTACCTATAATTGATGATAGATTCTCTTCTATCTTCCATCCATTATCATCACTATCTCCTCTAGCTTTTCTAGCTCTATCCCTTTGTTTTTCCATTTCTTCATTAAATGCACTCTCATCTATGGATAACCCTTCTTCTTCTAAAATTTCCTTTGTCAAATCCAATGGGAAACCATATGTGTCATAAAGTTTAAATGCCTTAATTCCATCAAGTTTATCTAATTTCTTATCTGTTAATTCTTTAATATATTCTTTTAATATGTTTAGTCCCTGGTCTATAGTCTCTTCAAATTTTTCTTCCTCTATTTTTATAATTTTAGAAATTTGAACTTCTCGTTCCTCTAATTCTTGGTATTCTTCCTTCCAATTATCTATTACTAATTTAACCATATTATATAAAAAATTATCTTTTATGCCTAATAATTTGCCATGCCTAGATGCTCTTCTAATAAGTCTTCTAAGCACGTATCCTCGTCCTTCATTACTTGGTATAACACCATCAGATACTAAAAAAGTTATAGCTCTTAAATGGTCTGTTATTACCCTTATAGACATATCATCTTTTTTGCTCTCTCCATACTTTACTCCTGACAATTTTTCTACTTCATTAAGTATTGTACTAATAGGTTCAATTTCAAATATATTATCAGCTCCGTTCATTACAGCTGCCAGTCTCTCTAGTCCCATACCTGTATCTATATTGGGATTGGGTAATGGAGTGTAATTACCTCTATCGTCTTTTTCAAACTGTGTAAATACTAAATTCCATACTTCAACATATCTGTCACATTCACATCCAGGCTTACATGTTGGACTACCACAAGTATATTCTTCACCTCTGTCTATATATATCTCTGAACATGGACCACATGGTCCAGTTTCTAACTCCCAAAAATTATCTTCTTTTCCTAATTTAACTATTCTTTTGCTGGGTACACCTATCTGTTCATTCCATATTTTATAAGCTTCTTCATCATCCTTGTATACAGAAACCCATAAATCTTCTTTAGACACTTCCATTCTTTCCGTCATAAACTCCCAAGCCCATCTTATGGCTTCTATTTTAAAATAATCACCAAAAGAAAAATTTCCAAGCATTTCAAAAAAAGTAGCATGTCTATCTGTCTTACCTACATTATCAATATCACCTGTTCTTACACATTTCTGACATGTTGTCATTCTTTTTCTTGGTGGCTCTTTAGCTCCTGAAAAATAAGGCTTAAGAGGAGCCATACCTGCATTTATAAGTAACAAGCTTTTGTCATCCTTAGGTACCAATGGAAAACTTTTAGCTGCTAAATGCCCTTTTTCTTGAAAAAATTCTAAAAACATTTTTCTCAATTGATGTAATCCTAATTTTTTCATTTACATACTCTCCTTTTATTTTAGATTTTCTATATGTAAACCAAATAAATATTTACAAAAAACAAAAAACTGTTCCGAAATATAGGGACGAGATAACCCGCGGTACCACCCTATTTACTATGGAACAGTCTCTTTATTATATAAGGAATTAATCGTAAATTCCTCATATACTTACATTTAAACTCCAGGGTAGCTTCGATAGATTAATATAGATACTTCTCAGCCTAGAGTATCTTCTCTGAAATATTAAAAACTTATCTACTAATCCCCTTCATAGTATTTTATATTAATTTTTTATAAATAATGTCCAAACTATATTCAGTATTATATTAACATAAATTAGATTTGTCAACATTCTATGTTTTAAATCGTTATTCAGTTAGCTTTTCAATTGAAAAATTGAATAATATCCTTAAAACAGCAACTACAGGTACAGCTAATAACATACCTAATATCCCCATTAAACTTCCTCCTATAAGTAAAGAAACTATAACTACTACAGGGTGAAGTCCTACACTCTCTCCCACTATCTTAGGAGAAAGTATATTTCCTTCTATCTGTTGTATAACAATAAATACTACTATTACCCATATTATTTTAGACGGATCTTCTAAAAACGCAAACATCACTGCAGGTATTATACCCATTATAGGCCCAAAATACGGTATTACATTTGCTATTCCTGCAATTATACCTATAATTAAAGAAAAATCTATTCCCAGTATCAACAATCCTATGGCTGTAGCCAGTCCTACAAAAAAAGCAACTATCAATTGACCCCTTATAAATTTACCTAAAACCAAATCAACATCCTTTGCTATTCTTATAATATCTTGGCGATAATTTTTAGGAATCATAAGATATAATTTTTGTTTAAACAGTTCTTTATCTTTTATAAAATAAAAAGATAAAATTGGTATTAATAAAAGACTAAAGGTTTTTGAAAATATACCTACAATTGTAGTAGTTATATTTTCAACTGCAGATATTAATACACTTTGAATATTTCCTAAACTATCATCAAAACTTGTTTTTATCCCTTCAAATCCCGCAGGAAGATTATTTATATTATCAGAATAAAGTCTGTATATATTATTAAATGCAATATTTATCTCTTTAAAATAAGAAGGCATTAACTCTGCCAATTTTTTAAACTCTTGTACTATAGCAGGGAATATTGAAATAAATATTAACACTAGTACTAAAACAATACTTACATATGTAATCAATACTCCCCAAACCCTCTTTATTCCTTGTTTTTCCATCTTATTTACCAATGGATTTAATACATAAGAAAAAATAATTGAAAACAATATAATAAATACCAATTCACCTAAAATATCAGTATTAACAATCATCTTATTAATTAGATATATAGATAATAATATTAATGCTATTAAAATACCTTGCTTCTTAGATATACTCAATTTTTTCTTGTTTCCTACATAACTATTGCCAATATTTACAATAAAATATATGCCTATCAATAGTAATATAACGATTAAAATATCATTAAGATATTTAACAATATTCATAATATATTCCATATAATTCCCCCCGCATCTAAATAAAAAGGCAGCTTAAGCTGCCCTCTACATAAAGTTCATAAAATCTATTGCATTAAAAAGCAGATTCTTACTTCGTTTCATCATTTTCCTTCTCTGTCTAGGCGTCATTTTATTGGCGGCAAACATACTAGCTGTGACCCCTAATATGCTTCCTGTTAACATACCTGACATAAATCTATTTCTCATTTCATATACACCTCTTTCTAGCATTAGTATAGAATACACTATATTAATATTTTGTCTTTAATAAAGTATTATACACCTAGCAAATTCTTCATTTCATCCTTACAATTACATATAGTGTATAGCATTTCTGTATTTATTATAATGCTATTGGGAGTGCGTACTATTTTTTTCATATTAGGTAAATATATTCTACCATTTATTAAATCTTCTATCAATCCATCAGTTAATATAAATCCCTTTATATATCCATTTCTTTCATCAATTATTATATCACAAATATATCCTATTTCTTCACCATTCTCACATATCACTATGTTTCCAATTAATGAATTATCTTTTTCAATAAGTTTTGATATTTCATCATAATTTTTTAATTTTTTTAGTCTTTGTTTGTTATCAATTATGATAACATCTTTTCCGATAATAGTGACATCGTCATATTTCAATATTTCAGCATCTTTAAACACACCTTTTTCACTGGTTACAAATGCTGAAATTTTATAATTATCCGTATCATATATTATATCTTTGATATTCCCTACTACTTCTCTACTGTATAAATCAAATATATCAAGGGTTTTTATTTCACTACATTTTCTCAATTAGGGATCGCTCCTTATTTCTTTTACTATATATTATTTCTTTTATCCCCATTATTTATAGTGTCAATTATTTAATCTTTTTTAAAATAGTTCCACCGCCTAAAACTATATCTCCATCATAAAACACCACTGCTTGACCTGGTGTTATGGCCCTAACTGGCTTATCGAATACTACCTCAACTTTGTCTTTTTCAACTGGTTTTATAACAGCATCTTCTTCTTTTGCTGCATATCTTATTTTTGCTTTTATCCTCATTGGCTCTTCTAATTTTTCAATTGAAATAAAATTCAAATCATTTGCCAATAATTGGGTGCCAAAAACCTTTTCTCCATCTCCCAGTATAACAATATTATTTTTTACATCTATATCTACTACATACATAGGCTTTCCTAAAGCTATGCCAAGCCCTTTCCTTTGGCCTATTGTATAATTCGTTATTCCATTGTGTTTTCCTAATACATTTCCATTTATATCTATAAAATTGCCTTTATTAATTTTATAATTAGCATTTTCTCTTATAAATTTCCCATAATCATTATCTTCAATAAAACAAATTTCTTGACTTTCTTTCTTGTCAGCAACAATCATACCCAAATCCCGTGCTATTTCTCTAACTTTCTCTTTATTGTCAAAATCACCTAATGGCATCAATGTATGCTTTAATTGTTCTTGTGTTAAATTATATAATACATAGCTTTGATCCTTGCCTTCAGTTTTAGCCTTAGTTAAAACATATCTATTTTTATTTTCATCATAATATATTTTTCCATAATGTCCTGTAGCCACATAGTAAGCACCTAATTCATTAGCTCTTTTTAAAAGTTCTTCAAATTTCACATATCTATTACATGCTATACAAGGATTTGGAGTGCGTCCTTTACCATATTCTTCTACAAAATAGTCTATAACCTTATCTTTAAATACATTTTTAAAGTTCATAACATAATAAGGGATATCTAACTTGTTAGCTACCATCCTAGCATCTTCAACTGCTGATAATGAACAACAGCTACTGTCATTTCCACTGTTCTCAAAGCTATCTTTTTGCCATATCTTCATAGTTACTCCTATAACATCATATCCTTGCTTTTTCAATAAATATGCAGCTACAGAACTATCTACTCCTCCACTCATACCTATTACTACCTTTTTCTTGTCCATTAAAATACCTCCATTAATATCTTAGACAGTTTTTTTCATTTATATTCAGTATATAAAAAAGCTACTGAAAAATACAGTAGCTAGAGCATTTACAAAACTTTATTTTAATAAAACCATAAGCAACTTAAATCTCAACAATTACCACTGTAGCATAGTAGTGGTTACTAAAATACATATGAAGTTCATAAAATTACTACTATAAACTATAGTCACTCACCAAACCATATTTATTTAACATTAATGTTCATGGGGATCTTCATCAGGGTCAAAATCTTTTAACTCTTCTATCTCTATATTATTCTTTTTAGCATAATCTAAAAGTGCGGCCTTTATAGCTTGTTCCGCCAATACTGAACAGTGCATCTTTACTGGTGGTAAACCATCTAACGCCTCGGCAACTGCTTTGTTAGTAACTTTTAAAGCCTCATCTATACTTTTACCCATTATCATTTCTGTAGCCATACTTGATGATGCTATAGCAGAGCCACATCCAAAAGTTTTAAATTTTACATCTTTAATTATATTATCTTCTACTTTTAAATATATTTTCATTATATCTCCACATTTAGGATTCCCAACTTGACCTACACCGTCTGCATTTTCTATTTCTCCAACATTTCTTGGATTTGCAAAATGGTCCATAACCTTTTCTGAATACATTATTTTTCCTCCTTTACACTTTCATATAATGGTGACATCTTCCTAAGTCTAGTTACAATCTCTTCTAAATTATCTACCACATATTCAACATCCGATTCATCATTAAAATCTCCTAAACTAAATCTTAATGACCCATGGGCTATTTCATGGGGTAGTCCCATAGCTAGTAATACATGGGATGGATCCAATGAACCTGATGTACATGCAGAACCACTAGATGCTGCTATTCCTACCATATCTAAACTTAACAATAAAGCCTCACCTTCTATATATTCAATAGATACATTCACATTACCAGGAAGTCTTTTTTCTGGATGACCATTTAATCTTACATGACTTATTCTATTCATTATATCATTTATCATTTTATCCCTTAATCTTGTCAATCTTTCATTATGATCATCTAAATTCTCATATGCCATCTCCATAGCCTTTGACAATCCTACTATATAAGGTATATTTTCTGTTCCTGCCCTTCTATTCCTCTCCTGTGCTCCTCCATGAATATAGTTATCAAGCTTTACACCACTTCTAATATACAGAGCACCCACTCCTTTAGGTCCATAAAACTTATGTGCCGAAAGTGATAATAGATCTATATTTAATTCTTTTACATCTATTTTTACATTTCCAATAGCTTGAACTGCATCTGTATGAAAATATATATTATTTTCCTTAGCAATTTTTCCAATTTCTTTTATAGGCTGTATAGTACCAACTTCATTGTTAGCAAACATTATAGTTATAAGTATAGTTTTATCATTTATTTCCCTTTTTAATTGGTCTAAATCTATCATACCATACTCATCCACATCCAGATATGTCACTGTAAATCCATGCTTTTCTAAATACTCACATGCATGTAAAACTGCATGGTGCTCGATCTTACTAGTAATAATATGATTTCCTTTATTTTTATTGGCAAGAGCTACTGCCTTTATTGCCCAATTATCAGATTCTGAACCTCCACTTGTAAAATAAATCTCATTTGCATTTGCTCCTAAAATATTACTAACTGTCAGCCTAGCATTATCTATTGCACTTTTAGATTCTCTCCCCAATTTATATATGCTAGATGCATTTCCATAATTAGTTGAAAAATAAGGCATCATAACGTCTAATACTTCTTTCTTAACAGGGGTGGTAGCAGAATTATCCATATAAATTTGTCTATCCATACAAAAACCTCCTAATATCTATTGGTGTTTTTTTAAAAGTTTGATTTGATCATCTACCATATCTTGAAGAGTTACAGTATCGATCACATCATTAATGCTATCTCTTATTTTTTCCCATATGGTTTTAGTTACGCAATACTCTTCTCTATCACAACTTGAGACATCACCTTCTATAACACAATCTGCTGGGGCAATATCACCTTCTAATGATCTCAATACATGTCCTACAGTTATATTGTCAGGGTCATATGCTAATAAATATCCTCCTTGAGATCCCCTTACACTTTTCACTAATCCATCTTTTCTCAAAGTAGCAATCAATTGTTCCAAATAATGTTCTGAAAGCCTTTGATTATCCGCTATATCTTTTAAGGGCATTGGACCTTTTCCATGATGAAGTGCAAGTTCCAACATGGCCTTTAATCCATATCTACCCTTTGTAGACAATTTCATAAAATCACCTCATCTTATAATCCCTAGTGTTTTACTTGGAATTCTATTTAAGTATAATATACCCAAGTATTTTTGTCAACATTCAAAGTTTTATTTGTTTTTACAAAAAATAAAGAAGGTGACTTTTACAGTCACGCTTCTTATACATCTGGATATATATCTTCAAATTGTGGTGGAAAAAAGTCTGGAAATGGTCTATATTCAAACTCTTCACATATATCTTTATCTGGACTAAATTCTTCACACTCTGGAGGTTCTGGACAAAATCCATATGCTGGAATCAATAATTGAACCCTTCCTACAACTTTTACTATTACGAATACCCCTACAGCAAGGCTCACTATTCCATTAGATTGAGTTGGAGTATTTAATAAAGATGAACTAGTTTCAACAACTATTCTAAAATCAAATTCGTCTCTAGCACTTGGTATAAATAGTACTATATCTTTTCTAATGTCAGGTAAGAACCCTGTTATTGTACTGCCGTCCTTTTTCGTTATTTCATATGGTACCTTTAATGTAAATTGTACTCTTTTAAAATTTGGTCTATTCTCTAGATCTGTAACAATTAAAGTGTTTTCCTCAATAAATCCTGGTCTAAATTTTATACTGCTAAATTCACCCTCATTTAAATCTACATCAATATTTGCAAAACATTCCCTCTGTTGACAATGGGCATACACTTTATCAGTAATTATACACACGGTCTCTGTTATATATTCTAGCCCTTGATCAATGATAGCTTCCCCTGGACTAGGGTCATTAAAACCATTTGACATAAAACTGACCTCCTTTTTATGGAAATTGTTTAATAAAATTTTCTTTACTTTCATAGTATGTAATATAAGTTCTTTGGTGAATGTTTTAAAATTAGGATGGTGAAAAAAATGAATTATATTTATGGTAAAAAAATCATCATAAATGAGTCAAAAAACATATTTTCAAAACTCTCATTAACTGAAGAAGGAAAAATTATTATTGAAAAATACGAAAAAAATATAAAGGTGAGCAAAGATTTATTAAATATCCCAAGTAAAGTCCTTACATTTTCAGGATTCGCTTATGAAAAAGAGATTTTAATAGCTTATATCTGTAATAACAATAAACTTATTGTGTCTAGGCTAGACGATAAATTATTAGAAGATTTAATATCAATCAATATTAATATAAACTCCAATAGATTTAATACCTTATGTCTAAAAGTCCAAGACGGCATAATTCATATATTCTATAATTATTGTAATTTAATAAACAGCGATGTATGGACTATAAAACATATAGTATGTCATAAAGGAATTAAAAAACATAATATCATAAGCTACATTCCACTAAAGGATAATCCCACTTTTACAGTTGATTTAGATAGTTTAGGTAATATACATTTAGTTTATGAAAATAAAGAAGAGCAACTACATCAATTATATTATTTACAATTTAGTTCTCTTTTAGGCAAATGGAGAAAATATCCTAAAGACATATCAGATAAACATAATTCTCCATTAAATTATTATATTTTTATAGATAGTAAAGATATATTACATGTAATATGGAATTTAAAGTACAATAATACAGTTATATATTATAAAATACTTTCTAATAACACAAATAATAGATATAATTGGGTAGATATTTCCCTCCCTCAAAACAATGATAATAAAATTCATCCTATATTTTTTCAACATCAGAATCATTTGAAGATAATATATATTGATAATAATAAAAAGATAAAAGGCTTTTTTTCTAAAGACTTCGGATTGTCTTGGAACATTTATGATTTCCAATCATCAGAAAAATATAATGATTTAGTCCCTATAGCTTTTGCTTCTAAGGATTCAACATCCAATACACATATAAATCATATATATTACAGCGATAATAACATCGTCTTACCTACTATATATGCTTTAAACAACAATAACTCTAAAATAGAAACTAATTCATTAAATATGGATGATCACCATCAAGAAAGTACGTCTACCAAAAACAACAAGGACATCTTAGATGCAATAAAACAATTTGAAGAATCAAAAAAAGACATAATTAAAAGTATTGATGATATTAAAAATAATTTAGATGAAAACCATGAAATACTAATAAAAAAGATGGAATCTATTAACGATAATATAATAAATTTAAAAAACAATTTAGATAACAAATCTCAAAAAGGGTTTATAAATAAAATTATCAATTTATTCAAATAAATTATCCATGTCCCCTATTCTCTTAATATAATTTTTCCCATTTTCTCGTGTAAATAAATATACTTCTCGAATAGGTCTATTATAAATCTCTGATTGTTCTTTTAAAACTCTAAAATCTTCAATATCATTGAATTTAATAGAATAGTTACAACCTCCAGTAATCTGACAAGGGGTAGAAATCAATTGATAATTTCTATACCCTTGTTTTTCTAAAGTATAATACATTTGAATAGCGTAGTTTTTAGTATCAAATAGAGCTATATAATACCTATCCCTTCTAAAGTTTTTATTCATCAATTTAATCCCTCCTCTTTCTTTATTAATATAATATTAATTAATTTTTTTTTGGTTAAAGGATTTTTGCCACCTTTTAGTCCTGTTGAATAATATAAAGTAAATCTCAATGATTATTTATATAGGAGGATCTAAACTCATGGTATCTGTAATTACCTGTACAAATAGACCAGCTTTGATTACCAATATTTTAGAAAATTTTAATAGACAGTCTATAAATGATAAAGAACTAATTATAGTCATAAACAAAGACAATGTAGACTTTGAAAATATAAGTGCAAAATTTATTTCTTCAAGTAATATAAAAATATTTCATAAATCTTCAGATACTTCTTTAGGTAAATGTTTAAATTTTGCAATAGAAAATAGCATTTATGACATTATAGCTAAATTTGATGATGATGATTTTTATGCTCCAAATTATTTAATAGACACTATTAATACAATGAAAGAAAAGAAAGTAAAAGTCATAGGCAAAGCCAATATTTATATATATTTTAAAGACAAGGAGATTTTAGCTATAAAAAATATAAGCAAAGAAAATAGATTTGTATATAGAGTAGATGGCTCTACTCTAGTCATTGATAAAAGTATCTTCGATAAGATAAAGTTTAGAGATATAAATTTAGGAGAAGACAAAGAATTTTGTAAGGACTGTCATAGAAATAATATAAAGATATACTCTCATAATAGGTTTAACTACGTTTACATTAGATATAATTCTTATCATAACCATACTTGGCATATAAACAATGATCTGCTATTGACATTGTGTAAAAAGGTATGTGTCACTAAAAATTTTATCAATCATATCATAAAGTAGAAAATCAACTAAATACTAAAAATACTATTTTGTTAGACCCCAATAATATGAGGTGATTTAATGAATAATAAAAATATATCTAAGCCAGTTAATAACTCTCCTTATGAAGCATTCAAAAAAAAATTGGTTAGAAAAAAATATAATACAAGCAATAAAAAGATTATAATAAATATAAATTTGAACACTTTTTCTTTTAGCAATAAGCGTTTTGATCCTATATGGATAAAAAATAGAATCAATACTTTTATGGAATATACATGTAACAGCCTTAAAAATCAATCAAATCAAAATTTTAGCTGTTTTATACAGTATGAAGACTGCACAAAAGATATAATAGAGCAATCCTTAAAACAGTATCAAAGTTTGCCTAATAATATATCTTTTATCAGTAAAAATGCTTTCACTAAAACCATAAATGATATCATTACTAAATATGACTATCTCTATCTTACAAGGATTGACTCTGATGATATGTATCATAGAGATTTCGTAGAAAAACTTCATAAGTATAAATTGAAAAGTTCATCTACTATTGCATTAATAAATCAAAAAGGATATATCTATAATTCTAATACAGGAAAAATGGCAACAATAAACCTCCCATCTCCACCTTTTTATACATTGATATATAAATCTAAGGATTTCATAAATGGAAAGAGATATAAAATACCTGGTGGACACCCAGATGTAATCAATTTACCCCATGAAATTATAGATGGCTATAATTATACAATAGTAATCCATTCAAATAATGATTCTACTACATTTAATCTTGCAAAAAAACAGAATATTATCAGTAATAAAGAAAAAATTCTAAGTATTATCAGTAATTTTAAAGGTAAAAAAAAAGAACCTAAAAAACAAAAACACTATATAAAAAAGCCTGTTAATAAAAAACATATTAAAAAACCTATTAATAAAAATATTCCTAATAAGAAACATATTAAAAAATCTGTTAATAAAAATATTCCTAATAAGAAATCAGAAAAATATTATACTCCCATATCTAACAAGAGTTTAAATATAGCATCTATATTAGATAATTTTAGTTATCAGTGCCTAAAGTATGAGGCTAAACTTATTCCATTAACTCCTTCAAATTGGAAAGAAACTTTGACCAATACCAATATAGATTTGCTCTTTGTTGAGTCTGCATGGGAAGGTTTAAATGGTGAATGGAAAAACTTAATAATTAGATTGAAAAATACAAATCATAGTCCATTGTTTGATATAGTGAATCTATGTAAGTCAAAAAATATTCCTACTATTTTTTGGAATAAAGAAGACCCCATTCACTTTAATAATTTTTTAGAGACTGCAAAACTTTTTGATTTTATATTTACTACTGACTCAAATTGTGTCCCAAAATATAAAAAAATCCTCCATCATGATAATGTATTTACTTTGCCCTTTGCAGCTCAACCAAAGATACACAATCCTATAAATCGCAATCAAAAAAAACTGGGAAAGGTTGCATTCTCTGGGTCTTGGTATAATAGTGGTCATAATAATAGGAATAAATATATGGAAATGATATTAAAGCCAGCTTTTAATTATGGATTAGATATTTATGATCGGCATTATTATAGTAATTCTAGCTTTTTTAAATTTCCAAACTTATACAGTAAATTCATAAAGAAACCTTTAGACTATAAAGATATGGTTAAAACTTATAAGAAATATCCCATTTTTTTAAATGTAAACTCTGTCCACAATAGTCCAACTATGTTTTCTAGAAGAGTTTTTGAAATATTAGCCTCGGGAACTAATATTATAAGTAGTTATTCTAAAGGTATTGACAATTACTTTTCTAATATAGTAAAAATGGCTAATACTAAAGAAGATGCCAGCAAATATTTATCTCAACTGCTAAATAATCCAAATTTAAGAGATAAACTTTCCCTACTAGGTATAAGAAAAGTTATGAATCAGCACACCTATAGACATAGAGTTGAAGAAATATTAGATAAGATAGACCTTAAGACACACAGTAATAAAGAAAAAGAAGGGGTATCAGTAATAGTAAGTACCTTAAGAGAGCATAACATGAACAATATATTAAATAATTATAAAAATCAATTATATCCCAATAAAGAATTAATTATTATATTAAATAATAACTCTATCTCATTGGAAAAATGGCAAAATAATTTCAAAAAATATCCAGATGTAAAGATCTTTAGATTAGATCAATCTAAATCCTTAGGAGAATGTTTAAACTTTGGAGTTTCACAGTCTAAATATGGATATATATCTAAGTTTGATGATGATGATTACTATGCTCAAAATTATTTGATAGATCTCATGAATACTTTCAAATATACCGATGCCCACATTGTAGGCAAAAAAACTTATTTTGTATTTTTAAAAGAAGAAAACCTCTTATTATTAAGATATGCAGGTAATGAAAATAGATATGTAAACTTTGTTTCAGGTTCAGGGTTTATAGCAAAGAAATCAATATTTAAAAAGATCTCTTTTATTTCCGAGAATAAAGGTGAAGATACCATATTTTTTATAGATGCAAGAAAATTAGGATTTAAAATCTATTCTGCTGATAGATTTAATTTTTCCGTTATAAGATCTAAAGATTTAACTAATCACACTTGGAAAACTACTAAATCTAAGCTATTAAATTCCTGTGAAATTATAGGTAATAAGAAGGACTTTGCCAATTATATAAGTCTCTAGGAGGTGATCTTTTGAGAATTTTTAAATTAGGGTCTCAAGGTTCTGATGTTATGGAAATACAATCACTATTAAAAAGAATTGGCTACGACCCTGGACCAATAGATGGTATATTCGGTAGTAAAACACAATCAGCTGTAATTAATTTTCAAAAAGACAATGGTTTAACACCTGATGGTATAATAGGACCTAAAACTTATAGAGTCTTAAATCCTCTATTATTAGGATACAGCTATCATATGATAGTATCAGGAGATACGCTTTACAATTTATCCAAAAAATATTATACATCTGTAAACGCCATAATTACAGCTAATCCTGGAATAAATCCTAATAATCTAAAAATAGGAGAAGTTATAGTAATCCCCTACGGCATAGATGTAGTAGATACAAATATTGATTACACTTATAAAATACTCTCAAGGAATATAAAGGGTCTTAAAAAAAGATATCCTTTCATTGAAACAGGAGAAATAGGAAAAAGTGTATTAGGAAAAAAATTATATTATATAAGATTGGGTACAGGAAATAATAAAGTATTATATAATGGTGCCCACCATGCCTTAGAATGGATTACCTCTCCTCTTTTAATGAAATTTACTGAAAACTTTCTCAAGGCCTATTCTAATGGTGAATCCATAAGGGGATATAATCTTGAGGAAATATGGAATAACAGTTCCATATATATAATACCAATGGTAAATCCTGATGGGGTAGATTTAGTAATAGATGGTTTAGACAAAACTAATCCCTATTATGATCAGTTAATAGATTGGAACGATACAGGGCTTCCCTTTTCTCAAGTATGGGAAGCAAATATTAGAGGAGTAGATCTAAATCACAATTATGATGCTTTATGGGATGAATATAAAGAATTAGCTGAAGAATTAGGCTTTGATAGCCCTGGACCTACAAAATATCCTGGAGAATTTCCTGAATCAGAACCTGAATCTAAAGCATTGGCTAACTTTACTAGAAAATTTTCTTATAGATTAGTATTGGCATACCATAGTCAAGGAGAAGTTATATTCTGGGACTTTCAAGATTTAGCATCTGATGAAGCAAAATATATAGGAGATTTATTTTCAAATGCCAGTGGATATAGATTAGCAGAAACATATGGTACTGCTGCATATGCAGGATATAAAGATTGGTTTATATTAAAATACAGGAAACCAGGATATACCATAGAAGTAGGAAAAGGAAAAAATCCTTTACCCATATCTCAATTTGATAAAATTTATAATGACAATGAAGAGCTTTTGTTATTGGCATCTATAGTTTAAGGGGCTTAAGTTTAAGCCCCTTAATACCCTGGGAATCTTATAATGAAGTGATTTCCTATTTCATCTATCTTTAGTTCCATTCTCCCACCATTTTTCTTTACTAATTTCTTGACTATATAAAGTCCCAATCCATCACCATGTTTTCCCTTTGTTGTGAAACCTTTATTAAATATTTTCCTCCGTATCTCTTGAGAAATGGTTGGAACACTATTTACTATTTCGAAAATATATTCATCTAACTCCCAATATATTTTTATATATAGTATTTTCTCTTGATCATTGGCATTTGCCAATGCATATATAGCATTTTTTATTAAATTTGTAAGAATTTTTACTAAATCATATATATTTATATGTAACTCCTCTGGCAACTCTATAGCATCAATTCTTGTTTCTATATCATATTTTTCAGCTGATGCTATGGCACTATATATTGTAGATTCTATCTCTGGTATACCTATTTGATAATTATTTTTAATTCCCCTTCCTTCATCTACTAAATTTTCTATATATTCTTCTATCCTATCTTTGCAATCCATGTCCAATAAAGACCTTATAATTTGTAAATGATTCATAAAATCATGCTTGTAAATTCTCAATTTTTGATTAGTATCTTCACTTAACTTCAGCCTATATTCGCCCATTTTCTTCTGAGTCATAGTTTTAGATAGCAAGACTGATTGAGTTATAATACCTATGGATATGATAACCGTTATAATAAACATTATCCAAAAAGTACCTATTAAAGAATTTTTAACTGGTGAACTTAATCCTTCTAACGAAGCTACCCCTACTATAAAAGCATCTATCCTTGGTATGTTTTGTACATTTATACTGTAATTTAATCCATTGATTGTGATTATCTCCGATTGATTCCCACCATATTTAATCAAATTATTCTTTAATTTCTCCTTAGGTATAGAAATATTGGTATCATCAAATAAAACATTAAAATCTTTATCATATAAATTTATATCTCTAAAATCACTATATACTATATCTTCATATAATTTCGTGAATTTTTGAGAATCAATAAATATAAATATATAACCAATAGAATTATGTTCACTAATATTTAATGACTTACTAACTAATATGCAATCTTTAAAACCATTATTTTTTTTAGTTATTAAATCCCAATTTATATCTCCTTTATCTATTTTATTCAATCTGTCAATATAAACATCTTCTAAAAAAACGTCCTTTGAATTTTTACCAGCAGAAAATGTGTTCCCTGAGTCAGTTATAATACTTACATTATCAATATAATAATCATTAGATATGATATCTTGAAGTTTATTTTCTACATGTATCCTAACTTTGTCTTGATATATCTTATCTAAACTATTATATCTTTTTAAAGAACCAATTATGGACATATCCTTTGTAAGTTTATAGATATTTCTCTCTATATTATCTATAGTTAAGTTCATACTCTGTGTAGATTTTACAACTAAGTGATCTATATTTCGCATCTCTTCACTTTCTATAGTACTTATCACCCTTTTATATACAAAAAATATATTCAATACTAAGGGTATAAATATCAATACTATAAGAAATATTAAAAATTTTATCCCTAATCTTTTATTTTTTATACCTTGTTTAATATATCTTTTCAAAAAAACCCCCCTTAATCTATTCATCAATAGAAAAAGATTCATAATTAGTTCCAATAATTACAATATTTTTAGTTGACATCATATCCAAAACAGTTTCAGTTTTTTCATCATTTTCTAAATCTATAATTCTTAAAATAGGTCTTAAAGGAAAATTAGTATTTAGTTTTTCAACTAATCCCACATCACCGTTACTTAAATCTACCAAAGTACCTACAGGATAAGGCACTATATTTTTAACAAATAACTCCACCATTTCAGCATCAAAAATACTTCCCCCAGTTCCCATCAAGTACTCTATAGCTTCATTTGGAGGAAGTCCCCTTCTATAAGGTCGATCCGATGTTAGTGCATCATATACATCTGATATAGATACTATCTTAGCATAATAATTTATTTCGTTTCCAGTAAGAGATTTAGGATACCCTAATCCATCTATTCTTTCATGATGCTGTAATACTATAACTCTGGATATTGAACTAATATCATTTTGTGTTTTTAGGTATTTATACCCCATTATAGGGTGATTTTTCATCTCATCATATTCTGTTGAATCAAGTTTACCTTTCTTTAGTAATATGTCTTTAGATATAAATACTTTTCCTAAATCATGTAATAACGCACCATTAGCTAAATCCACAAGTCGAGGCTTATTTAGCCCTAACTCAACCCCTAATATAATAGACAGTACAGCCACATTTACACTATGTTCATAGGTATATCCATCCATAGTTTTGATATCTACTAAATTCACTAAAGTCTTTCTATTGGACAATATCTCTTCTACAATCTCTTCTGCCATAATTTTAAAACTACTCAAATATTTATGTTTCAAATCTATAACTTTTTTTGTTGAAAGTATGCTCTCTTGCTTTACATAATTTTCTATGGAACTAAAATTATCTCTTATGGTCTTTATAGCCTTTTGTCTTAACTCTGGCTTTATATTATCTTCTATTTCTCCTTCACTATACTTATCTTTTATGTAAAGAGAATAAATTTCATTGTCTTCAATTCTTTTTAAAAGCTCTTTAGTTAATTTTACTCCTTTATATAGCAATACCTGTCCTTCTGAATTATGTATAGTCTTTCCCAGTATACATCCTGGCCTAATAGAATTCACTGGAATTAATCTCATAAAATCACAGCCTTTCCATCAAAACAAATTATATTCCTCATTATATAAGATAAAAATTATACCATATGCTCTTTTGCAATAATTACTGTTTTTTTATAACATTTTGTCACCCTTAGTATATTATACAATATTATTGTCTTTTCTTTCTTTTCTTACATAGAAAATAGTTTATAATACCTATAATAAATATGCAAGAAAAAAGCCTCTATCTCTAGAGGTTTTTTAGACTATTCAATCTATCTTTAATTATCTTTTCATGACCATTATCAGTAGGTTCATAATAAACCTTATACTTCATATTGTCTGGTAAATATTGTTGATTTATATAATTTTCTTTATATTCATGGGGATATCTATAGCCTAAACCATGTCCCATATCTTTTGATCCTTTGTAGCTACTATCTTTAAGGTGATTGGGGACTTTCCCTGTTACATTGTCTTCTATATCTTTGATAGCCTTATTTATTCCATTATAACTGGCATTACTCTTAGGAGCACATGCTATATAAACTGCAGCTTGAGCCAAAGGAATCCTTCCCTCTGGCATACCTATTATATTTATGGCATTAAAGGCATTAACTGCTATATTTAATGCATTTGGATCGGCATTTCCCACATCCTCAGAAGCACAAATAATAATTCTTCTAGCTATAAATTTAGGGTCTTCTCCTGCATATACCATTTTAGCCAGCCAATATAATGTAGCATCGGGATCTGAACCCCTCATGCTTTTTATAAAAGCAGATACGGTATCATAGTGTTCATCTCCATTTTTTTCATATTTCAATACCCTCTTTTGTATACAGTCCTGTATTATATCAATAGTTATATGAACTATACCATCTACATCTGAATCAGTAGTAAGGGCGCCTAATTCCAATGCATTTAATGCAATCCTTGCATCTCCATTGGACATATTTACTAAATGCTCCAATGCTTCTTCATCCATTTTTATATTAAATATACCTAACCCCTTATCATCATTTTTCAATGCTCTTTTAATTACTACCTCTATATCTTCTTTTGATAAAGTTTCCAATTTAAATATCATAGACCTAGAAATCAATGCCTTATTAACTTCAAAATAAGGATTTTCTGTGGTAGCACCTATTAATATTACAGTTCCATTTTCCACATAGGGTAATAACGCGTCTTGCTGAGATTTATTAAATCTGTGTATCTCATCTATAAAAAGTATAGTCTTTTTACTATACATACCTAAATTATCTTTTGCTATCTTTACTACATTTCTTATATCTTTAACCCCTGATGTTACAGCATTTAGTTGCTCAAAGTACATCTTAGTAGTATTAGCTATAATCTTTGCCAATGTAGTTTTCCCAGTTCCTGGAGGACCATAAAATATAACAGACCTAAGTTTATCTGCCAGTATAGCTCTGTAAAGTAATTTGCCTTTTCCAATTATATGCTTCTGACCAACAAATTCGTCTAATGTCCTAGGTCTCATCCTATCTGCCAATGGAGCAGATTTTTTAAGTTCATTCTCTGCATTAAGCTGGAATAAATCCACCAGTCTCATCCTTTCTAAATAAGGTTAATCTAAATATTTACCATTAATTCTTAGTTCTTAGTTCTTAGTTCTTAGCTCTTAGCTCTTAGTTCTTAGCTCTTAGTTCTTAGTTGTTAGTTGTTAGTTGTTAGTTGTTAGGAAAAGATTTAGAAATCCGTAGGATTTCCTCCATTAACTACGAACTACTTACTACTAACTATTAATTATTAATACTTAATTTTAATATAAAGACTATATACCTATATGATTGCTACATTCATAAGGCTAATTCAAAATATTTTTTATAGCATTTATTACTTTATCAATATCTTCTTTGGAAACCCAATAGTTTGTTACAAATCTATATTCTCCATCTTCTTTTCCATTAATCTTTATACCTTGAGATAACAACTTCTCTATAAATACTCCTTCATCTATTACATTATCTTCAAGTCTAAAAAACACCATATTTATATCTCTTCTATCCATTATTACATTTATATCTTTAAATTCATTCAATTTATCAGCTAAATATCTAGCATTTTCATGATCTTTGTCAATTTCACTAACCATTTCTTCTAATGCTACAATACCTGCAGCAGCCAATATTCCCACCTGCCTTAATCCTCCACCCATAAGTTTTCTATTTTTTCTTGCCTTATTTATAAAATCTACACTACCTACTAACATAGAACCTACTGGAGCACATAGTCCTTTAGACAAGCAAAACATTACACTATCAGCATATTTTGCAATTTCCTTAGGTTCCACATCTAATGAGTTTGCCGCATTAAAAATCCTAGCTCCATCCAAATGCACTGGTATGCTGTATTTATCTGAAATTGCCTTTATTTCTGTCATATTTTCAATAGGTAATACTGTTCCAACAGAGTGGGCATTTTCCATACATATAAGACCTGTTTCTGGAAAATGAATATCTTCAGGTCTTATACTCTTTTCTACATCTATAGGATTCATTTGTCCGTCCTTTCCAGGAATTGTCCTTAATTGAACATTAGATATTAATGCAGCTGCTCCTACTTCATGCATAATAATATGGGATGTCCCCTCCAATATCACTTCATCTCCAGGCTTTGTATGTGTTAATAAGGATAATTGATTCCCAAATGTTCCACTGGGAACAAATAACGCTGCTTCTTTCCCTAATATATCAGCAGACATTTTTTCTAATTCTTTAACAGTGGGATCATCTTCATATACATCATCTCCCACCACAGCCCGTGCCATAGCAGTCCTCATCTTATCAGTAGGGATAGTAACAGTATCACTTCTCAAATCTATATATCTCATATTCTACCTCCCAATCTTTAATTTATTACATTATATAATATCTTAATATATTTTTCCAATAAAACAAAAAGTAAAAAAGTTAGTAGTTCGTGGTCTAATGATAAAACCCATAGGATTTTTTCCATCAACTACTTACTACTAACTACTTACTACTAACTACTTACTACCTTATCTACATATTCAGATGTCATGGTCTTCAATATTCCCCCATAACTCAATCTAAAAGATATTATATCTCCTATATTATAATCATTTTTAGTATCGGTTATGTCAAGTATCAAATGGTCACTACTACCTCCTAATATATCTATATCACAGTCATACAGTTCTATATCAGATATGTCTACATCTTGTTTTCCTATAGCACATAATGCCCTCTTTCTTATACCTTTATCTATAAAGGTAGGTTTATTCCCAAATGCATCCATACCAATGTCTCCAATGGGTATAGATGGTTTTTCCTTTATTTCTATTATCTCTACTTCTAATTTAAAACAGTCTCTGTGTGCATTCTCTATATTTTCACCAAAAGCAGTTTCACGACCTAAAACTAAAGATTCTCCTAATCTTAAATGGTTTATACCCTGTGGCATATCATCACTTTCTATTAAATGTAAACTACTGGAATTTCCACCTGATATCATTTCTAACTCTAAATTGTTTCTTTCTTTTATTTTATCTCTTATGTTCAATAACTTATTTAAATTCTCTTTTCTAGGTATTATTCCTCCATAACAAGTGAGATTAGTTCCTATTCCCTTTACTCTTATATTTTCATATTTTTTTATCTTATTTATAGTTTCATATATCTCTTCTTCCTCAAATATACCTTCCCTTAAATCCCCTAAATCTATCATTAATATAATATTGTGGACTTTATTTTTTTTCTTTGCCCATGTAGACAATTCCTCTATGACTTCAATCTCAGAATTTAAAGATATATCTGCATACTCCACCACATCTTCTGCTTGACTCTTCATCGGAAGTCTCAACAAAATTTTAGGTATATGAAATTTATTGAGTTTCTTTAAATTTTCTATTCTAGAATCTGCCAAGTATTTTGCTCCTCCTTTTATCATAGCATCTGCAATCTCTGGAGCTCCACAAAATACCTTTGTAACAGCAGCAATATCTATTCCTTTTTCATTACATTTTTTAGAAAGTAACAATGTATTTTTTTCTATTTTATTTAAATCTATAATTACCTTTGGATAAGACAATATTATTCTCTCCCTTCTATATATAATAGTCTAACTCTCGTTAACTTAAAGTATTTACAAATATATAAGACAAAAGATTGTATTATAAAATTTATTAAAATATAAAAAAGTTAGTAGTTAGTTGTAAGTAGCCAGTAGTCTAAAGAAAAAATCCATAGGATTTCTTCCATTAACTACAAACTACTAACTTCAAACTACTAACCGTCTTGATTAAGGCTAACAACTGTTTTTATACCCTTCTCATTAACATTAATCCAACTGTTATTAAGCCTTACAATCAAATATAATATATAAAGCTCACTCTTCTTTGCAGCAAATCTCTATATTTTCTATTTCTAAACTCTTTTTCAATAATTCAACTGCGGCCTTTGGTTGCTCTACAGACAATACCCCTAAAGATGCCATTATATAATGGTTATCTACTAATATTTTAGCATATTCACCAGGAAAAAGTTCATTACCCTTGTTGTTCTTTGATATAGACTCCATTATACTAACCCTATTAGGTAATCTTGTAAGGGCTCCACCTGTTCCTATTATATACCTTATCTTTGTTAAGTCTTTGCCCTCAGCTACCGTTTTCTTTCCTCCTGGACCATATAAATCTCTAAAATGTCCTGCATGTCTTCTTATAGAGGTAATTACTGCTTCCTTAGTCAATTCTTCAACAAATCTTTTTTGATCATCACTTTTTGGAATAGGTTTATGATTATCTATAAGACCTTCAACTTCACCCTCTGTAATATTCATCCTTTTTGCCAAATCTTTTTTACCTATTCTTTCAACTATATTTTCCATGTTTACATATACACCCAAATCACCTTCAACCGTTCTCTTAGCGACAGGTTCAGGGCTTATAAGTATTCTATTAACTTCATCGCTACCCTCTGTAACAGAATGGACATCGGTAGTAGCTCCTCCAACATCTAAAGTAACTAAATCTCCTATTTCATCCTTTAAAACCTTAGATGCCTGCATAACTGCGCCAGGGGTAGGCATAATAGAACCACTGACCATATCCCTAACTCTGGTCATCCCAGGAGCATGAACTATATGTTCTTCAAATACATCTTGTATTACCTTCCTAGTAGGTTCTATATTTAATTGGTCTATCTTTGGATATACATTGTCTACTATATAAAGTTCGGTCTGCTTTTCTTTAAAAATCTCCCTTATTTCCTCTTGGTTTTCAACATTTCCAGCATAAATCACTGGTATGTCTAAATTCAAATCAGCAATTATTTCTGCATTATATAATGCAGTATCTCGTTCTCCAAAATCTACTCCACCTGCAATCAAAATTATATTTGGATTAATCTCTTTAAGTTTTTTTACATCAGTTCTCCTCATCTTTCCAGCAGTTATCTGATGTAAGTTTGCACCAGCTCCCAATGCTGCCTCTTTAGCTGCCCTAACAGTCATATCATAAACAAGTCCATGCACTGTCATTCTTAATCCTCCAGCAGCACTACTGGTAGCTAATAACTTTCCATATTCTAAATCATCTATATTAAGGCTTTTTTTCATATCATCTATTGCACCTTTAAGACCAATATTTACATCTCCTTGATCTACAGATGTAGGTGCTTGACCTTGACCAATAAACTCAGGTGAAGAGCTATCAATGCCATTAAAGGCATTGACAACTGTTGTAGTACTACCTATTTCAGCAACTAATATATCAATCTTCATTTTGAAGCTTCCTTCTTCCCTTAACTAATGCTGTAGCTACATGAACACCTTTAGATCCCCTTCCAAATCCTGCATCCATACCATTCTTAACAGCTAGTTCAGGAGTTACCTGTGTTCCTCCTGCAAGTATCATAATCTTATCTCTTATGCCTTTCTCTATACAAAGTTCATGAATTTTCTTCATATTTTTGTAATGAATATCGTCATGACTTATGATAGTAGAAGCCATAATAGCATCAGCATTGGTTTCTATAGCTGCATCTACAAGTTTTTCAACAGGCACAGATGTACCTAGGTATTCACAATCTATTCCATATTTTTCAATTCCACCATGCTTTATGTCTATTATTTCTCTTAATCCTACAGAGTGCTCATCTTCTCCCACTGTACCAGCAACTACTTTCATAGGATTGTTCTTTATTTCTTCTCTTATTTCATCATCAGTCATAATTTCTGGTTTTGGTGGTATTACAAGATCATCTATATTTATAGAGAAAGGTACTTTACCCTTCATTTCTATCCTTGTACCTTCAGCATTTTGCATTATTTCCTTATGAATAACTTCTACTTCTTCAAGCCCCATCTTCTTACCAAATTCTAATGCAGCAAACTCAGCAGTCCTTTCATCTGTAGGAAGCATAATTGTAAGAAGTACAGTTCCATCTGCATGCCATTCCATCTCAGGTTTAATTTTATTGCTTTCTCTATACTCTTTAGTTTCTTCTAATCTCTTATAAACATTGTCTTCTTCATCTAACTCATCTATGAATATAATCTTTTCTGGTTTTTCAAATGTACAACCATCAATCAATTTAGATGGATCATCTACTGCATTTTTATCATATTGTTCCACATTATTATATCCAAAGAATGCAGTTACTGGAGCCATATAGTCTTCATCTCTTTCATATACAGTTCCTACTCCAATACCACCTTCAATTTTTCTTGCTATACCATCACCGTTTCTTTCTGGATATTCTCCTGAATCTACGAAGAAACCTTCTTCTACAGCTTGGAAATATCCACCAACTTCTAATATTTCTTCCATAAACAATATTGCTCTTTCTTTCAATTCTCTTACTTTATCAGCAAGATACCCTTTATCTCTCTTAATCTCTACCATTTCAGTTAGACCATCCATACCTACAAGGGCTTGTTTCGCAGTATCTGTACCTTCTATATTGTATATATGCCAAGGTACATTCCTTCCTTCATCAGGAGTAATAGTTGATTGTATTTCCGCTCTAGTCAATTTAGAAATCAAAAGATTAAGAGTATGAGTTACAGTAGCTTCCCTAGTAGATGAACCCATATACTTAGTATTCTGTTGTGCTCTCATTTTGTAATCTCTAAACAACTCTCTCAGAGCAACAGCATATGGTAAATCCAGTTTCATACATGGAGCTGGAGGTGCTGTTGGTGGCACTGTAGAAAGACAAATATTTTCTTTCTCAATTCCACATTTAACTGAAAATATAGAATTTATTGCATGTTGTACCATCAATTCAGGCATTACCTTCCATGCCTGCATAGCTGTAGCATTGGCATTATGTGCACCATCTATTTGAGCCATATTGGCCCATGCCATTACTCTCTTAGCATTTGCTGCATCCACAAAGGATCTTATCATATTGATATTTCTATAAAGCACATTATATTGTGGATCCTGATGGGCACCATTAACTCCCTCTTCTGCAAACATTACTGCAACTTCAGGTCCAGCAACACCACTAACATATGAATGATAATTTATTGGACGACCTACTTCTTCTTCTATTAAATCCAACGCTTTCCTTTGAGCCCTAACTTGTTTTCTAGTTACAGGAATACCACCTATTCCTTGAGGAGTACCTTCAATAAGTCCATCCATATGACTTTGTCCTGCAGTTCTTATAACCATCAAATGGTCTGCCCCGTGCCATGCTGCCATTCTCATCCTTCTAATATCATCTTCAAACCTACCTGAAGCAATCTCAGTAGTTATAACATTAGTAGGTTGAGGATCTATATCTTTAAAATAATGGGCTGAAGGCAAAGGTTGACTTTGCTTTAATCCTTCACTACAATCAGAATATTCAAACTGTCCAATCTTAGTTTTACCTAAAGGTTTTCTCCAATGCCATCCTCTTCTCTTTGGAGTATAGTTCTCTATATCTTTCAATATTTCTTCTATATTGAGCTTATCATTTGGCTTCAATTCCATTATTTTTCACCTCCCTTGAAAACCTCTACTACATAATCCCAAAGTTGGTCATCACCATCAACTAATTTAAGACCCGCTTCTCTTATATCCATATTTTTATCTTTCGCAACTCTATATACCACATGTCCTGCACCTTTTCCCATAAGACCTCTATCTATTACACCGTTTACTATAGCCTTTGCTTCTATACTTGAAAAACCCATCCTCAAAAGAACTGATCTTTCAATAGAAGGTGATGTATTCTTCTTAGCAAGATCCACCATAGGATCTACAATCTTCCCTGCCAATTCCCAAAACCGTGCTTCTAACTGTTCTTCTGTCATATCTGCTAAATGCTTTCTTCTGGCTTCAAAATCATCTTTTCTTATTTCACTCACAGCTTTCCCCTCTTTCTTTATAGATTTTATAACTGTTAAGCCCAATACTCCCACTTAAAAAAGCAGGAGTTAAAGGCTATCAATATTTAATATTTTACACCTAATTCATCTAAAATAGATTTTACAAACTCTTCGTCTTTTCTTGTCTCTTCTGCAAGGAATTTTATGTCTTTTTCAGTTATATCAACATCTGAATTATTTGCAATAGCATTTTTAATAAATGATCTCTTAAGTTTATCTAGCTTTATCTCGTTTACTTTAATATAGCTTGGATCTTTGGGAAGAACTATATTTTCACCAGGTACTTGATCCTTTGGATCTCCTACAACTACTTTTATGCCATTATCCTTAGCAAAGGACAATTGTGGTTGTATATGCTTTCCAGCTCCAGTATATTCAGTCTCTTGAACAACTATAATCTTATCTTTATCCAACTCTTGTGCCAACGAGAATGCAGCTGCAAGGGATGTATTCCCTGCTGGTCCCCTTTCTAGACCTTCTACCTGTGCTAATGCTTCAGTTATATAGAATACTTCCCCTTGAGTTACAGTTACATATCTATCCATGTATCTAAGGGGTCTAGCCGCTGATCTAGGTACATCAGACCTATCTGGCCATGTAGCAAATGGGATTCCAAACCCAGTATGTCCTGTAGTAAAAGATTTTTTATTAAATTGCTTATCACTAGCCATGTGTAATCCAGACAAATCAACACTGGCTCCTATAACCTGAGTATCAGTAGCACCAGCTTTTATAAGACCTCTAGCAGTTCCAGTAAGATTTCCTCCTCCTGCATTAGTAGCTACTACTACATCTGGAAATTTACCTTCTTTTTCTTTGAATTGTTCAGCTATCTCATATCCTAATGTCTCAACACCAGCTATTCCAAATGGTGTATAAAGAGAGGCATTGAAATATCCTGTTTCTTCCAATAACACTAAGAAAGTATAGAATAGTTCAGGTCCTACAGTTAATTGAACTACTTCTGCACCATATGCTTCACATTTTCTAGCCTTCTCTACTATCTCAGGTTGCCCCTTATGTTCTGAATCATAGCACTCTTGAACTATTATACATTTAAGCCCAAGCATAGCAGCCTGACTTGCAACTGCTGCACCATAATTTCCACTTGTAGCAGCTATTACACCTTTATATCCCATTTTTTTTGCATGATATACTGATGCCGCTGCCCTTCTAGCCTTATAACTGCCTGATGGATTTGCCGCTTCATCCTTGACAAAAATTCTTGCTCCTTTTCCTTCTGGTGCAAACTTTCTTGCCAAAGCAGTAAGATTTCTCAATTCGTATACAGGAGTGTTTCCTATACCTGTTCTTCCTTCTATCTCTTTTATTTCATCTATAGTATATCCTACTTTTTTCATCATTCCTTCATAGTCAAATGCTATGCCTTTACTTTCAAATGTTCCATAGTCTATTCCAACAGCCTTTTTCATAATTTCATTCTTTCTATCATTAACAGCCTTGTAACTCATATCTTTATTCATTTGACTCACCACCTTCTAATATGGATCTCAGTTGCCTTCCTATATAAGAAAGCTCAGGTACATATTCGCCATAATTATGTTTATATTGGGGATTGATTTCTACCATTTTTCCCTTTATCTTTCTTCCTATATAAGTTTCTACTTCTACTTCGTCTCCTATTTTAGCTTCATCATTTAATAAAAATCCTTTATCCCACATCTCAAGGGATACCTTTTTAGTATCATCAGGTACTTGAGGAGCCCTTTCTTCTGATGTCAATACAATATTATATATTCTTACCCAATCTCCTTTTTTAGCTATATCCATAATATACACACCTCTACTTTCTAATTAATTCTCTCATATCTCCCATAATTGCCCTAGGTACAGGTAAATCAAGCATAGTCTTTAGTCCTGCATCTGCATTTATAATATGTGGAATCATATTAACACACATAGCTATAGTTCCTATCCCTCCAGGAACTTCTGGTTTTATTGCCATATCAATATCAGGAGTTCCCTTTATTCTTATATAATCTCCTGTTTCAACACCTTCTAATTGAGGCTCAACTTGTTGTGGATGAATCATTTCTATCTTTCTTTCTCCATCTACCATACCATGTCCTAACATCTTTACACCTGCTACATTTCCTGGTTGTACTTCTGCATATGGTGCCTTTCTATATACATTAGAAACAATAGGGTCTTTAGATTGAGATATTTGTCCATCTAATTTCCATCCTATTGCATCAGCAATCATTCTAATTGACTCATGAAATCCAACATGTCCTGCTATAGTATTATCTTTTACCCCTTGCTCAAATTCTTCTTTAGTTACACCAACACCTTGTTCTTCCATAACTGCACGACCAAATGGTGATAAGCTGTTAACTCTTTCAGCTTCTATATGACTAACTTCTTCACAAGCACCTGTAAGAACTACAACTAGTAAATCCATTATAAGTCCTGGATTAATACCAGTTCCCAATACAGAAACACCGTTTTCCTTAGCTATTTTGTCCATCTTCTTAGCTAATTCTGGTGATTGAGCTTGAGGATAAGCCATCTCTTCTGCAGTAGATACTACATTTATACCATTCTCTAATACAAACTTTATTTTATCAAATGCATTTTTAGTAAATGAATCAGTAGCTAATAAAACTACATCTGCAGACTTTTCCTTTATTACTTCTTCTGGATCACCTTTAATTATAACTTCAGGTCTATCTCCCTTTTCTACACCCAATACTTCAAACATACTTTTATCTTTTCTTGCTTCAGCTTTATCGCATACTCCTACTATATCTACACCTTTTTTCTTTAATAGCATTTTTGCCATTCCACTTCCCATGGCTCCAAATCCCCAAATAATCACTTTTACATTTTCCAATTTGCTACACCTCCTAATAATTTAACAAAACATTTCACTTTAAATATAATGCAATATTCTTGCCAAACAAAGCTTTTTTATCATATTTCACCATCTTTCCCATGATTTCAATGTTTTTAGAAGATTTAAATAAATATAAAAATTGTCTAAATAGTCTTAAAAACCTTCTTATGCAAATCTATTTGCATAAGAAGTGCAAAAATATTGGCTCTAGATAAATATTTCATATTTTTTCAGTTTATGTTGAAGGGTTTGTCTTTTTATTTTCATTGACCTGGCTGCCTTGGATATATTGTAGTCATTTTCCTCTAATCTTTTTAATATTATCTCTTTCTCTACTTGAGAAATAATATTAGGTAATGGCTCTTCAACATCTATTTCTTTAAAAGATTGTAAGATATTACCCTTTTTCTTCATTAGTTTATTTATGTATGGTGGTAAATGATTTTCTTTTATAACATGTTCATCATTTCTTATTAAATTCATTGCTCCTTCTATAACATTTTGTAATTCTCTAACATTACCAGGCCAACTGTACTGTTCAAATATTTTAAAAACATTTTCTGATATAATCCATACATCTTTGTCTAACAGTTTATTAAACTTTTTAATAAAGTATTCACTTAGTAATCTTATGTCTTTTATTCTATCCTTTAACAAAGGAACTTCTATAAATACAACATTCAATCTGTAGAATAAGTCTCTTCTTATTTTACCTTGATCTATGGCTTGTTCTGGGGATTCATTAGTTGTAGCTATTATTCTAACATCTACAGGTATATCTTTAAGACCTCCAACTCTTCTTATATATCCTTCCTGTATTACTCTAAGTAGTTTTGCCTGTAAATTTAATCCCATAGAATTTATTTCATCTAATAATAGTGTGCCTCCATGGGCTTGCTCAAAAAGTCCAGCTCTATCAACTGCACCAGTAAAGCTACCCTTTACTGTTCCAAATAGTATACTTTCTAATAAACTCTCTGGTAATGCTGCACAGTTTTGGGCAACAAAATGTTCATTACTTCTTATTCCTGAATAATGTATGCTTTGAGCAAAAAGTTCTTTTCCTGTTCCCGTCTCTCCATATATAAAGACATTTGAAGATGTCTCCGATGCCTTTCTTCCTATATCTATGGCCCTTTTAAATAATTCACTATTTCCTATTATATCTTCAAAGGTATAATATTTTTTTTCTTTTTCTGCTTTATTATTACCTCTATTGTTAATATTTATTAACTCTTGCTTTAAATCCACTAATCTTTCAGATAATTCCTTTATTTCAGTTATATTCTGAGCTATTTCAAATGCCCCTACCTTTTTTCCTCCTTCAAATAATGGCATAGTAGTGTTCATAGTAACTATCTTTTCTCCATTATAATTTAAATAAGACTGAACTTTATTTATTATTGGTCTTCCTGTTTTCATCACTGTATATAATGTACTTGTACTTTCATCCAAGCTAGGAAATATATCAAATATATGTTTATTAATCACATCATGAATTTCTAATCCTTCAAGCTTTGCCATAGCATTATTATAAAGAATAGTTTCACCCTTTATGTCTATAACATGTATACCCTCATCAAGTTGATTTATTATATCTCCTAATATATTATTATTTAATATAAATTTCATGGTATCATCCTTCTACTAGGTTTTTATATTTAACAATCCTTCTCAAAACTAATTAATAACTATTATAGTGTATGCCCTTTCTTTTTTCAAACAAACAAAAAAAGAAAGACCAACTATTAAAAGTCAAGTCATTAAATAAAATAATTTTTAGAATTTTAATATTTAAAAAGAGCACAACAAATAAGACTTGTAAATTACAAGAGTTTAAAAGATAGTATTTAAAAATAAGATAAGTTAGATTTATTCATTTAGCCTTACTTCATAAGGAGCCTGATTTTTAAGCACAGCGTAAATAATATTGCACATTTTTCTTGAAACAGCACCAATGCAAGTAAGGTGGTGTTTACCTTCACCACGTTTCTTAAGATAATAAGCATTTAGTACAGGGTCATTAAAAGAAGCTACTAAAGCAGCTTGAAACAAGGCTTTCCTTAAATAAGGAGA